>JACDAY010000062.1 GCA_013695195.1 Blastocatellia bacterium
ATATTACAGGCGGTCCAGCCGTTATCGCCGGAAGATGCTCTGCACAAAGCGGTTCGCGGGCAGTATGGCGAAGGGATAATCAACAAAAAGAACGTTATCGCATATCGCAGCGAAGAGAAAGTCGATCCCGATTCGCATACCGAAACATTCACCGCAATGAAACTTTCGATAGATAACTGGCGCTGGGCGGATGTGCCTTTCTACATTCGCACAGGCAAGCGGATGCCGACAAAACATTCGAGCATTATCATTCAGTTCAAAAAGGCACCGTTTATGCTCTTCCGCGATACGCCGGTTGAACGCTTGACAACGAACCGCATCGAAATTCACATTCAGCCCGACGAAGGGATTACCCTGCATTTCGGCGCGAAAATTCCGGGGCCGATCGTAAACGTCGGTGCCGTTGATATGGATTTTAACTACGTCGAGCACTTCGGCGAGACAATAAGCACCGGATATGAGCGGCTTTTATTCGACTGCATGATCGGCGACGCAACTCTCTTTCAACGGGCCGATATGGTGGAAGCAAGCTGGAAGATAGTTACGCCGATATTAGACGTGTGGAATGCAATACCGCCGCGAAGCTTTCCGAATTACGCATCGGGAACCTGGGGGCCGGACGAGTCGGATGCTCTGCTCAAAGAAGACGGACGTGCGTGGAAAAATCTTGTTATTCCATAAGTAGTATTACTTGTCTTTCCTCTAACAAAGGATTACTTTTGTGTCCTGTGAAAGACTTTGTGCGCTTTGTGTAAAACAAAGATTTAACACAAAGCGCACAAAGTAAAAACACAAAGAACCCAAAGGAAACTTGATCTTACTACTTCAATCAATCCAAATGCATGCACTTAATCAAAATCGTCCAAAATCCGGATGAACTAAGCATTACAGCCGCAGAGCTGTTTATTGAAATTGCCAACGATGCAATTGAAAAGAGCGGCCGGTTTACAGTCGCACTTTCGGGCGGTTCGACGCCTAAGGCGATGTATCGAAAGTTAGTATCTTCCAATTTGGATTGGAAGCGCGTTTTTTTCTTTTTCGGAGATGAAAGAAATGTCCCGCCGGGTGATGAGCGAAGCAATTTTCATATGGCGGAAAACGTTTTGTTTAAGCCGTTAAAACTGTGCGAAGAAAATATTTACAGGTGGCAGACCGAGTTTGGAGTTCCGGAAAAAATCACTACTGATTACAGCAAGACAATTCAATCTTTTTTTCAAGGTTTTCCCCGGTTCGATCTTATGCTGCTCGGTCTTGGAACCGACGGGCATACCGCTTCCCTTTTTCCTGATACCGATGCACTCAATGAACAATCTGAGATAGCGGTTGCCAATTGGGTGAAATCGATGAACGAATATAGATTTACGCTGACCTTCCCGGTGATAAACAATGCTTCGAACGTGGTATTCCTGGTTTCGGGTAAAGAGAAAGCTGCGATTCTGAAAAACGTGTTTGACGACCGGATATTTCCAAAACTTCTTCCCGCACAGCTTGTAAATCCAAAGGATGGAAATCTGTTTTGGCTGATCGACAAACCGGCGGCCGCTCTTTTGCGTGCGATATAGATTTGCTTTTACCTGGTTGGCGACTTAAGATTTACCCTTCGATAGAATATGGAAATCGAGATTGTATTCTCCATTATCATTCTGATTGTCCTCGTGTTCCTGGCAACGGTTGATATGGCATTTTCTCACCTCTCCGATCTCAGTTTGCGACGGCTCGCGTCGGAGACCGAAGAGGCAAATCAGACCCGTTCAACGGAATTTCTGCGCGAAGTACTCGAAAACAGGCCGCGATTTCGGTTTGCGCTTTCGTCGGCAATTCAGATTCTTCTTATAAGCTTTTCAGTGCTTATAACTCTTATCGTCCTCGAATACGGGCTAAGTCATGCTGCGCTGCTGGTTATAGCTTTACTGATCGGGCTTGTTTCAACCGTGATATTTCGACAGGTTTTGCCGCGTTTAATAATTCGAAACGAACCCGAGAAAAAACTACTGTTTCTGCTTCCGATCGTCCGGCCGCTTTACGCCGCAGCTACATTAATTTCAAAACCTTTTTCACGTGTTCTCAGAACAAAGGAACAGCAAAAGTTGGATGCTTCCGTTACGCCGGACGCCGGCGAAGAAAAGTCTGACGATAATGCCGACGATTTTCAGGCATTGATGGAAGTCGGCGAAGCTGAAGGCATTATCGAAGAAGGCGAGCGGGAATTGATCGAATCCATGGTCGAGTTCAACGATACGCTGGCGGGTGAGATCATGACGCCGCGAACCGAGATCTGCGCTCTGTCGATTGACGCCTCGGTGATTGCCGCGCGTAACCTGATAAATGAAGAAAAATATTCCCGGCTTCCCGTTTACCGCGACAGCATCGATAATATCGAGGGCGTAATTTACGTCCGAGACCTGCTGCAGGCCTGGGAGGAAAATAAAGAAAATGAACCTATCCGCGGTCTCCTGCGTGAAGCTTACTTTGTTCCGGAAACAAAATCCGTCGCCGACTTGCTGAAAAGCATGCAGGTCAATCGAGTGCAGCTTGCAATAGTGATCGATGAATACGGCGGTGTCGCCGGCATCATAACAGTGGAAGACATTTTAGAGGAAATAGTCGGGGAGATTGAAGACGAAGATACGGAAGGCGAGGAGATAATCGAGATAATCGAAGGAACCGATGGTTATTTTGACGTGCTCGGCTCGACCGAGATCGACAAGATCGAGCGGCTTTTTGATATCGAAATTGAAGACGAAGATTTTACAACTATTGCCGGCCTTGTTACGAGTGAAGCCGGATATATTCCAAAAGTCGGAGAGAGGCTTCGGCTTCGCGGCCTTGATATTGAAATTCTTCACGCCGATGATAAGAAAATTTCTCTTCTCCGGCTGCGAAAAGATGCGTCGGATTCCGATTCAAGCGAATATGTTACAGTGGCTTGAGGCTTTTTGTATTAACGGCCCGTTTGATATAATGAGCAAAAAAAAGGAGCAAAAAATATGGCTATTAGACTCGGCGATGAAGCACCGGATTTTACCGCAGAAACAACTGATGGGACTATTAACTTTCACGAGTGGCTCGGCGATAGTTGGGGTATTTTATTTTCGCATCCGAAGGATTACACACCGGTTTGCACCACGGAACTAGGCATGGCGGCGCGAATGAAGCCGGAGTTTGACAACAGAAACGTTAAGATAATTGGATTGAGCGTCGATCCGCTGGATTCGCACGCAGGTTGGGCAAAGGATATCGAAGAAACTCAAGGCGCAGCTGTGAATTTTCCAATGATCGCAGACGCCGATCGCAAGGTTTCAGATCTCTATGATATGATCCATCCGAACGCCAGCGAAACGTTTACCGTCCGCTCGGTGTATGTCATCGGGCCCGACAAAAAGATAAAGCTGATGATAACTTACCCGGCAAGCACCGGCCGTAATTTCGACGAGATCCTTCGCGTTATCGATTCCCTGCAATTGACCGCTGATTACAGCGTCGCGACGCCGGTAAACTGGAAGGACGGCGATGACTGCATTATCGTTCCATCTGTTTCGGACGAGCAGGCGAAAGAAAAATTTCCCGCCGGTTGGAATACAATTAAACCGTACTTACGCGTTACCCCGCAGCCAAACAAGGTTGATAAAGGCGATTCGCAATCAGCATAAATATTTTCTATTAAAATTTCGGGCGGCTATACAGGCCGCCCTTTATTTTGTAAAACATAACAGATGAAACTTCAGGCCGAGATCGGAGACGAAGAATTTCAGCTCGAGATAAAAAACGAGGGCGGCGAGGTGTTCGCCGATATTAACGGCCACAAATACCAACTCGAAGTATCCGAGCCTGAGGCAGGTGTATACCTGCTCAAAAATGAAGGCAAAATATTCGAGGTGTTCATTTCGCCGCCAAAAGATGCCAGGAATGCAACTCATGTAAGAGTCGGCGGCAGCGAGTTCGAAATAAAGTTGATAGACCCGAAACGTCTGCGCGGTGCGGGCGGTAACGACGAGCATGCCGACGGATTAGCGGAGATCAAAACCGCGATGCCGGGAAAGGTCGTCCGCATATTGGTAGAAAAAGGCTCTGATGTCGAAAAAGGGGATGGCATTCTCGTTGTTGAAGCAATGAAGATGCAGAATGAACTGAAGTCTCCGAAATCCGGTGTGGTAAAGGAATTAAGGGTCGAGGAAGGCTCGACCGTGTCGGCGGGAGATGTTTTGGCTACAATTATGTAAAGCAGGCTTTTAGTGTTTCGACCGTCTTGGTTCCGGGGCTAAAGCAAAGCTCGGCGAAGGACGTTAAAACGCCCTATTATCCGTCTCGTTTACCGACCACGCCGTAAACGACGTGGCTAAGCGAAGCCGGAATGAGCAACCTGACACACTACCAAATACAGTCTGTCGTACTAATTCGCAAACTTATTTTTCGCCTTCGGCAAACTCAGCATGTTCGCGAACAACCTATACGCACCGTCCACGCCCGCCGGAAGCTGGCGAAACAGCGAATAGCTGCAATAAATATATTTCCCTCTTCCAACGTCCGCGATAACCAATCCGCCCTTGTTTTCCGGCTCGCCCGGATCGTGCGATTCCAGCAACGGTAAATATTTTGCGTCCATCGTGGAGAAATTATAAAGATTGCGTTCCTGTACCCAGCCCTCAAAATCCTTTTCCGTGATCTTATTCGGGAAATTAAATATCGGGTGATCTGGCTGCAAAATTTTCACCAGCGCATTCTCGTCTGCTACGCGCGGGCCCATTTGCGCAGGGTACGGCGTCAGATTCTGCTGGGTATAAAGCGGGCGTTGATACTGAACGATCATCGTTCCGCCTTTCTTCACCCAATCGAGGAGCCGCTGATTATTTGCCGCAAAATCAGGTCGCACTTCGGACGCGCGAATTCCTATTACGATCACGTCCAGCCCCGATAAATCACTTACGGAAAAGTCCTTTTCTTCCAACAACGTGATGTTAAAACCCATTTGCCGGATGGCCGCAGGTATTTCATCGCCGCTTCCCCTGATATAGCCTACTCTTACAG
Organism: Blastocatellia bacterium; assembly: GCA_013695195.1. Taxonomy (GTDB): domain Bacteria; phylum Acidobacteriota; class Blastocatellia; order Pyrinomonadales; family Pyrinomonadaceae; genus OLB17. The sequence goes on from JACDAY010000062.1 coordinate 5,026, forward strand.
GCACGACCCGTAAATCAATCAACCTGACATCCGATGTCGCGTCTCGATAAAAACGGTGTGTTTGGATGTGAGGGTACGAGACTATTTGCATCGACTTCGTGAAGCTTTCACCATTTGCTATTGCTTCAGCGCCGATTTCAAACTTGTCCGAAATCACGTTTCGAGGTATTGAGACAATAAACTTTATCGAAGCCTTTTCGCCCAGGTTTTTAAGATTAAAACCGGACGTTGACGCAACGGCTTTCCAACCGCTCGGAGGGATAAGTTTCAAACTTCCAGTTACAGCTCCCGGCGAGTTATTTACAACGCTTACATTTATTTCGCGATCTCGCGATTTTGCGTTTCGCGGAACTATTAACAAGTTCTGGTCGAAGCTCAAGGTAAGCTTTGGAACCACATTCAGTTCACGCCGCACCTCGCCGCGAATATCGTCTGCGTAGCGATACTCGACGGGTTGTACGATGAAATAGGTCTGACCGCCAATTTCCACTTCGAGTTCACACTCCTTTATCGGCCTTTGAAAAGGTGTAATACCTTCAAAGTTTTCGCTCCTTCTCACCCGATAAAGATCCCCATCCCGCGGCTCTGTTAGCCAATACGGCTGTGTTGGTAAAGCATTTTTTGGGACTTTCGAATCGAAATAAAAAGTTGCATTGCCTATTTCGCGTCGGATACCTTGAGTTATAGCTTTCGGATCATCGTTTTTTGCAGGTCGAAAGCCGGTTTGCGTACATCCACTCAACCATTTCACTCGCACCTTATCAGCTTCGGGCGTAAAAACTTTCACAGTCATGCCGAAACTGTCACCGGGGGCAGCCGTTTCCTTGTCAGCAAGTGCATCGATCCTAAGGCCGATGCTAAGTCGGATCGCTTCCGCTATTTCTTGAGATTTTTGTTCAAGCAGTGATAACGCAAAACTATAATTCACTTTCTGGTGCACGGCAATGGGTATTGTTGGCTCGGTAAGCTCCGGGATAGGTTCAGCCCCAACTATCCCTGGCACTTTTAAGCGAACTTTAAGTCCAGCCACCGAAACGAGCGCTTCGGCCAACCCAGGCAAAAGTTTTTGCGGAGCGGCCGGTTCGTATTCCCGCATTACTCGCAGCAGGATGTCATTCGCATTTTGATAAACCTTTTTTTGATCCTGTCTTAGATCCTCGGAAACTTCTTCATCAAAATTTTGAATTCCGGTGATGGAAGTGTCTATACCGTCGAACACACTTTTTTCGTTTGTGCCGTGTGGTACTGCAGTTTCGATCAGATTCAGACTCGAAAATTGATCGCCCTTTAATTCCAGCACACCCTGCTCCTGCGATTTATGCTGGCTTCTAGCCTCCATTGCTATCTCGAAGTACGAACGGCCGAGCAGCGGGTCGTACTTGCCGGTGTTTATTCTCAATGTAGGCTCGCCGCTGCCGCGATGCCGCACATAGAACTTTTGAACCCGCCACGGCGGTTCGTAACCTTTGCACTGTTTGATATCACCGGCTGCATGGACGGCAAGCGGGGTGATATAGCCCGAAAATTGGTGCTGGCCGTGGCCGTCGGCGGGCGTGCCCGCAAATTGTGAAACGACGACCATCGGCCGGAATATTCTTATCGCCCTAACGACATCACAAAGAATTATCTTTTCGTCCCATTTTTGCTTCGCCTCATCGAGCTTTTTAGAAAATCCGTAATCGTAAGCCCGCGTAAAATACTGTTCCGCTCCATCCAAACGCCGGGCCTGTAAAAGCTCTTCCGTGCGGATTATTCCGAGCGATTCGCCGAGCTCCGGGCCGATGAGGTTCTGCCCGCCGTCGCCGCGTGTCAGCGAAAGATACGCGGTACGCGCATTTTCTCCTCGGGCAAGATATGCGAGCAGCGCCGTGTCTTCGTCATCGGGATGAGCGCCGATCATCATTACGCTCGCGGTTGTATTGATGCGTTTTAATAATTGTCCCAGCCCAAGCGCTCCCTGGTCGTAAACCGGCCGAACTTGCGCCGTGGTGTGTTCCGGAAAAATTAAACGCAGAGACGCAGAGACGCAGAGGAAGAAGAATATTCCACTAAGGATTACAGCTCGTTGATTTCGGTTAGTTTTCCGCATAAATTCTAAC
>JACDAY010000008.1 GCA_013695195.1 Blastocatellia bacterium
TGACGAGGCGACAGTTGAAAAATAGCTTTGGAACCTGGCTGATCTTTCTGGCCCGCCTCGAACATTGAAAGAGATCAATCGGAAAAATGTGAAACACTTTTTTGACCGGTCGCCGCGTATTCTCGTAATCAGGGCCGGAGCTATCGGTGACACCCTAATGGCAACTCCTTTGCTTCGGGCGTTGCGGCAAACTTATCCTAATGCTTATTTGGCGTCGGTTTGTTCAGGTAAGGCCTACGATGTTCTTCGCTTTAATCCGCATTTGGACAAAGTCTTTTCGCTGTCGCATAGACATTTACCGCATTGGTTGAGTTTCGAGAAACAGCGTCTTATCCAGCACTTTCGGCCGCTCGAGCTAAATTCGATAATATCGCTGGAAACGAACCCGATATTTACAAAGCTTTCATGCCATATAGGCGCCGAGCGGATCATTACATATGGTGAGTCGAATCTTTGCGACAACCTGGAAACCTTGGATCTGGTTGCCACAGAGCATTCGATTGAGACACATCTTCGCGCCGGAGAATCTGTTGGTGCCAAGCCTGCGGGGACCGATATGGAATTTGACTATCCGCCCGAGATCGATCTCGCCGTGCAAAAACTTTTGAAAAATAAAGGTATCGGTGAAAGCGATCTGGTAGTAGGCATTCACGCAGGTTGGGGCGGACGCGGGCAACATCCGACCGATACGAGGCTGCGCAGCTGGCCGGCAGACCGTTTTGCAACGGTCGCTGGTTGGTTGAGCGAAAGCTATGGGGCAAAAATAGTTTTGACCGGTTCGGGCACGGATTGCCAACTCAATGAATTTATTGCCGATTCGGCAAGGGTGCCTTGCCTGAATCTGGCCGGCCAACTTTCATTACTCGAAACAGCGGCTCTGATCCGCCGGATGAATTTATATATAACGATCGACAGCGGACCGGCACATATTGCCGCTGCTCTGGGAACGCCTTTGATCACGCTTTGGGGGCCGGGAATAATCACGGCTACCGCTCCGATCTCGGACAAAAGTCCGGTGAAAATTATTCGTTCGCCGCCGCCGTGTGCACCGTGTTACGGAACACCGCTTAAGAAATCATGCCGGGACAATATTTGTATGAAGCAGATTGCGGTTGACGACATAATAAACGCGTCGCAAGAATTGCTGTACGTGTAAAGTGTAAAGAAGCAAAGAGAAAGGCGGGCATCTAAAAAGCCCGCCTTTAGAACCAACATGGATAAAGTATTATCTACGATTGGTATTCGAATTTCTGCTCGAATTATCGCTCATATTTGTCATCGAATCCTCGGGCGCCACCGTCAGGTTATTTCTTACGTTTTTAACGCCGTCAATGTCCTGAGCTACCTGCCCGGCTCTCGTTTTCTGAGCAGCGGTACCAACAGTTCCTCTGAGCGTAACGACATCGTTGGCAACATCGACATTTATGGTTGATTCACGTAAATCGTTTGTGCTCAGCAGTGCCGCACGCGTTTTTACCCACAACCACGAATCGTTAGCTCCCGATCCTACAGTACTGTTTCCCCTGTCGCGGTCATAGGTGGCTCTGTCTTTCTCGTATTCTTCACGCGTTATATTTGAATTCCAGCGGTTGCTGTTCATATTCGACATATTGGCGTTGTTGTTAACGACGACCGCCGTATTGCTGTTTACATTCCGCATGTTCACATTGGCAGTTGAATTGTTGGCCGTGCTGTCGCATGCGGAAAAAGCTGTCGCCGCTATCGCAGTCCCAATAAGTATTGATAAAAATCTGAGTTTCATTTTGTTTCTCCTGTCTTCTCTTAATCATAGATGTAACAAATAGTTACATTTTTTAGAACCTTACTGTAAATAGCAAGAAGCATACCACGAAAATGGTCAATTTATCATAATCCCTTATTATAATGTTCAATAAAGTAAATGGCGCAGAATCGAATGTGTATTGAAACAAGGCAGTAAGGTAGATGGTTCGCTCTTTGAATGCTTCAACAAATTGGTCCGATTATCCGAGCTATGCTATTTGGAACAATCAGGGTCTAAGCGTTTTCGGAAAACGCTGATATTTTTTTAGCTTTTACGATCACATTCGCAACTGTAAATCCATAATCGCGAAAAACATCTTCCGCCGGAGCAGACGCTCCGAAGTTGTCGACTGTTAATGTATCGCCGCTGTCGCCAACGTATTTTGCCCAACCCAGCGAAACGCCGGCTTCGATTGCAAGGCGGGCCTTCACGTTTTTAGGCAGCACTTCTTCGCGGTATTTCGCTGATTGGCCGTCAAAAAATTCCCAGCACGGCATTGAAACGACGCGGGTCGGGATGCCATCGGCGTTTAGCTTTTCGCGGGCATCCATTGCGAGGCCGACTTCTGAGCCGGTGGCGATCAGTATTAGCTTTGGCTCGGTTTGTTTGCCGCCTTTCTTTTCGGCTTCGGCAAGAATATAAGCTCCCTTGTGCAGGCCTTTCGCGTCGGCGTATTTTTTGCGGTCGATGAGTGCCACCTTTTGCCGCGAGAATGCAAAAGCGGTCGGGCCATTGTCGCGTTTGAGGGCGGCGCGCCAGGCTTCGCGTGTTTCGTGGGCGTCGCATGGGCGGATAACGGCCAGATTTGGAATGGCGCGCAGGGCGGCGAGGTGTTCAACAGATTGATGCGTCGGGCCGTCTTCGCCAAGTCCGATCGAATCGTGCGTGAAAACAAAGATAGTTTGAACGCCAGACAGCGCAGCCAGTCGAATCGCCGGGCGCATGTAATCGGAAAATGTCTGGAACGTGCCGCCGAAAGGGATGACGCTGCCGTAAAGCGCCATGCCGTTCATCGTCGCGCCCATAGCGTGTTCGCGGACGCCAAAATGAATGTTGCGCCCGTCGTATTTTCCGGCCTGAAAATCGTGCGAGGATTTTATAGTCGTGTTATTTGACGGAGCAAGATCGGCCGAGCCACCTATCATCTGCGGTATTTTATCCGCGATCGCGTTGATCACATCGCCGCTGTAAGCTCGCGTTGCTTTTGCCTCGACATCCTCAAATTTCGGGAGTGACTTTTCCCAACCTTCGGGTAGTTTGCCGGTGCGGATTTCTTTCAATGTTTTGCCGAGATCACCGTGTGTTTTTTCATATTTTTTTACCAGAGCTTCCCAATCTTTTTCGAGCTTTGCCCCGTTTTTTACAGCCTCGCGGAAGTGCGACAGGGCTTCTTTGGGAATAAAGAAATGTTTGTCTTCAGGCCAGCCGAGATTTCGCTTCGTTTCTCTTACTGCTTCTTCGCCTGGTGCGTCCGAATGTGCTTTGGACGTCCCCTGTTTCGGCATGCCGAAACCGATGATCGTTTTTACGCGGATCAGCTTTGGTTTGTCCTTTATCTTTTGCGCGTCCCTGATCGTTTTTTCGATGGCCTTGATATCGTTTCCGTCCTCGACCATCAAAACATGCCAGCCGCACGATTCGAAACGCTTTGTTACGTCTTCGGAAAACGCCAGATCGGTCGGGCCGTCGATAGTGATGCTGTTGTCGTCGTAAAGATAGATCAGATTTGCAAGTTTAAGATGTCCGGCCATCGACGCAGATTCATAACTGACGCCTTCCATCAAGTCGCCGTCTGAACAAATGCAATAAATAAAATGATCGATGACCGGAAAGCCCTTTCGATTAAATAATGCGGAAAGATGAGCCTGCGCCATAGCCATGCCGACACCGTTCGCAAAGCCCTGCCCAAGCGGTCCTGTAGTGATTTCAACGCCCGGCGTCATAAAATTTTCAGGATGCCCTGGCGTTTTCGAATGAAGCTGCCGGAAATTTTTCAATTCCTCCATCGGCAGATCGTAACCAGTCAAATGCAGCAAACTATAAAGCAACATCGATCCATGTCCGGCCGAAAGCAAAAACCGGTCCCGGTTAAACCACTTCGGATTTTTCGGATTGTGGCGCAGAAATTTCGTCCAAAGCACATACGCCGCCGGCGCCATCCCAAGCGGCAATCCCGGATGCCCGGACTCAGCCTTTTGCACCGCATCCAGCGAAAGCGTGCGGATCGTGTTGATACAAAGCTGATCAAGGTCGGTCGATTTCGTGGGTTTTGCTGCGGTTGTCATTTTATTTGTGTTAAAAGATTTTAGTGGGTTTATACTCTTCTGCCTTAATAAGTTTTGATCGGTCAATTCCGAAATAGCCGTAATCAGCTCCCGGCGACATTCGGATTGTTCTGATTCTTTCATGCTCACCAGTTCGCAGATAATAAGAGATCCGCTCAGGGCTGAATCGTCGATATGCTAAGTGTTTGTCAATCAATTTAAGTCGCGAGACTTTTCTTTGTCGGGTGGTATCCTGCGGAAAGGTTAGTTCAATAAGTCCCTCCACATTAGGGTTATTTGCCAATTTTGAAAAAAATAAATCCATGTGGCTCCGTACGTATCTATCCCTCTGGCTGCCAAATACGAACCAATAATGATCAGGTCCGGGCATAGTCGGGCCAATTCCGGCGGATTCCGATAAAAAAATCGAACAACCACTTTTCTGGTCATTGATTTTGACGAACGCCGTTACACTGACATTACCAACATCGCGGGTGGCTGGAACACTAATTTGGGATGTTCCTTGCCCTTCAAAGAACGTATAACCCTCTACCTTCCATTCAAAGCTTAGGTTGGCAGGATGTTTTGAGCCGGTTGATGCGACGTTGAAAGCAACGGAATCACCCGGCTGCGTTATACCGGCAGGTCCCTTGAGGCTCAGCTTTGAACACGCTGCAGCGCTGTTCTGAGCCATCAATGCGGATGGTAATAGCAACAAAAAAGAAATGAAAAATGCGAGTCTCACTAATTCTTAACAACCGCCTGTCAATAACAGAGTCTGTAATTTTCCTCATGTTCGCCAGGATTTCTTATAAACATACTTTAGCTCAGATTTAGAATGAATTTGTTTCATTGGGAGTCGAAAGTTTTTCAATGTTCCTATTTTGCCAGTTGTTTCGAGAGCAAGCAAAACTATTTGTTTAGAACTCGCCGCTCTCAATCTTATGTCGCGAGTGGATCAACGATCTTTACATAATCCGAAAACCGCCGGAAATCTTTGTCGACGCTTGCAACGGATGCTTTGTGTTCGATGGCGATAGCCGCGATGTGAGCATCCATCACAATGTCGCCCGTCAAATCCTGCTCAATGAGTATTCGGGAATAGATATTCCAATGATCGCCGGCCGGCCCGACATCCGAGACAAGCGGATGATCGAACAGGTTGTCGAGACATTGTTTCGCGAACGAAAGATCAAAAGGCCGGTCAAAGATGCGGCGGTTTGTGCTTATCCTTAAAAATGCTGTCGCGACCTGCCATGTGATCCCAAGTACATCTGATCCACCGGACAACGACCCTTCCAGCCACCTAGCCACTTTTTCGTGCTGAGAGAATCTTGGAATGTGACCGTAAAGCAGAATATTGCTGTCGAGTATTACCATTTACGAGAGTCACCTTCGACCTGCGAAAGCAAGGCTTGCACATTGTCAAAGTTCAGGCCAGGTTTCGGGACGGCGTCGAATGTCACGATCTTGAATGGAGCTTTTACAACTTCGCCTTCCGCCGCCAGACCTTTCTTCATTAACTGATTTACAATCTGCTTAAATGGCGTTCCCGGCCTTTTCTTTTGGATTCGTTTGATCCCGATAACAACCTCATCGTCTAATGTTAGGGTAGTTCTCATTCGAACATCATAGCATCAATACATCTAGACATCAACACATCAAAAATTTGGCCGTATGTCTCCCTCAAGCGGGCGTTACAAAAGTAGTTTTTCACGTTTGTTCCTCGCGATCGCACAGCAGGCTGTAATATTCTTCGCTCTCGATTCTCGCCATTTCGTATAGCCTAAATTTACTCCTGTCAAATTCAAACTTTTTTCCATGGGGCGTGGGAATTGTCTCGATAGTTTTTATTTTGTCAATTGTTTGGAGAACTAGCAATACGGCGCCCCGCGATGAGGCTTCGCGGGTGTCGGGCAGGGACAGATTTCGGCCGAGCACATCGGCGATTATTTGTGTCCAGACCGGCGATTCGCGAAGGGCGCCGCCAGAAGCGATGATCTCTGTTATTTTCACCACGCCTTTTAGCTGCTCGAATATCTCGGCAAACCGATACGCGACCGATTCGAGCGCCGCCTGAACGATGTCAATCTTATCCGTTGACGATCTCAGGCCTAAAATCGCGCCGTTTGCGGATTCGTGATAGCCGGTGCTGCGCTCGCCGGCGAGAAAGGGAAGAAAAGTCAGACCGTGAGCGTCGGGAGCTCGTTTTGCGATCTCGGCTTCGGTATGATCGTCATCCTCACGCAAGCGGAAATTATCCTTCAGCCAACTGTAAAGCCCGCCGCCGTCCGACAATGCACCGCCAATTATCACCCGTTTGCGGTCTATTCGGTAACACCACAGGCCGGACGGAATTTTCGCTGGCGGCTCGCCTTTATATGCAACACGCATTGCGCCGGACGTGCCGATCATCAAAGCCGCTTTGGATTTTTTCATGCAGCCGGCACCAATGTTATTCGCGGCACCGTCGCCGATCGCCGGAAACCACTTTGCATTTTTCAATCGCGGCCAGCGTTTTGCGAATTCGCCGTTCAGTTGAAAAGAAATAGAGTCGCTGTCGACAATTTGCGGCAGATTGTCATTCTTTATTTTTAGAAACTTTAATAGGCTTTGATCCCAAACGCATTTGCGAATATCAAAAATACCTGTGCCCGAAGCCATCGAAACACTTGTCACTGTTTCTCCGCACAGCCGCATCATTACAAAATCGCTGAATGACAGCCATTTTTCAGTTTTCGCATAAGTTTTGGAGAAATCTTTCCGCAGCCAAAGTAATTTGGCCGGCCAGAAACTCGAATGAAAACGTGCGCCGGTGCGGTTGTGAACTGCGGTCTGGTTAAACTTTATACGTAACACCGATGTGTGTGCTCGGCTCCGTGTATCCGCCCAGCCGAATACCGTCGTTGTCGGCTTTCCTTTTGCGTCGATGCCGACCAGGCTGTGCCAAAACGATGATGCTGCGACATATTCGATCTCACCATTTAAAGATTTTGATTTTTTTAAACCTTCGTCGATTGCTGCGACGACTTGAGAAAATGCTTTTTCAGCGTCGATTTCAGCTCCGCCATCATCAGTTGCCGCAAGCGAACGCTCGTATTTGACCATCGTTTCCGGCAGCACATTGCCGCGAAAATCATAAAGCGCCGTGCGAACGCTCGACGTACCGATGTCTAAAGCTAGTATTAAAGGTTGATCCAAGGGTGCAGATGTAGAAAAAAAGATTCGTGATAACTGATAGGTGATAATTCAGTCAGCTGGATTTCACACCGAGCACCTTCTTAGACCACCAACGCAAGCCGACAAACAAAAACCTGTAATCCTTAAAAAACTCCGGCGGCTTTCCTTCGAAATAGTGCCCGATGAATTGGAGTATCCAGCCCATCACAAAAAGCCCGAGTGAAATACGCCAGAATCCCGTGACAAAAAAGCATACCGGAATCAGCAAGAGAGAAATCGCAATCATCGGTATGCCGATGCTGTGCATTAGTTTATTCACCGGATGCTCGTGCGCATGCGAATATTCTTCTATCCACTCGTCCCATGGTTTTCCGCCCATCATAGATCATCTACCTCCGCGCAATAAAATAAACGACTGCGGCCGCGATTGTGAATTCTAAAAAAGGAAACAATCCGTGCGAAAGCAGCGAAATCAAAACAACAGTCAGCAATCCGCCCAAAACAGCCAGGGCCAGCCGCCGGGCTAAAGACGAAGTTTCACCGATTGTTTGAGTTTTAGCCATCATAAATCTCCAGTTGAATTGCCATGATGATACACCGATTTTGGTCAGCGTTGAAATGTTTTCACGACGGGACCGCCTTTTAGTTCATTACTTTCCGAAAGCTCAAAACCTGCAAGAAAATCTCCCGGCATAAAAACATCCGCATCGTCAATCGTCAGCGGCACCTCAGTCACGATCCATTTGTCTATAACATCGGCAAACTCAACGTAGGTTTTTGCACCGCCGATGATAAACAGGTCGCACTTCAAATATCCCGACAGCTTTAAAACCTGTTCCTTGCTGCTCAGAAAGAGTAGATTCGAATCGTCCTCGAGCTGTGCTGAACGGCTCAAGACAATATTGAGTCGGTTCGGCAGCGGCTTGCCGATCGACCGCCACGTGTTGAAACCCATCACAACCGCATGGCCGGTCGTCGTCTGCTTAAAAAACTTCAGGTCCGACGAATAGTGCCACGGCAGTTTGCCGTCTTTGCCAATTGCATGGTTTTTCGCGACTGCAACTATGCCGACGATCATGAAATTCTTTCGCCCTTGTAAACCGTGATCTCCGAACCTTTTGCAAGTAGAACCGAATGTGGTTCGGCATCTGTCAAAAAACCGAACTCTCGACTGTACGTCTTATCAAAGTCTACATTAATAAAAGGCTTTTCGGCAGCAAACAATTCCCATTTCGGATGCTCGACCTTGTATTCGTCCGTGCGGTCACACCCGTGTTTAGTGTAACCCCAGTAGTGCTCAATAATAAATTCGCCGTGCGAATCCGCGTCCGGGACACCCAAACGTTTCCCGATCCTAACGCTCAAAGTGTTGTTGCTTTCGCCTTGCCGCCATGAATAACTCAATTCGTTTTCGGTTTTTGTATGACTCATTTTCCAAGCTTCGTACGGCTCATCGAAAAAAACACGGGCGACGGCCGCTATAGCAAAACGCGGCACTATTTCCTTTACAAAAACCACGCCGCGCCGGATTTCGCTTTCCGTTTCCCTTTTTACATAGAAGCGCAAATTAACTTCTTCAAAATTAATGTGAAACGGCACCGGAAGCCCAAGGACGCGCGTATCCAGAAACATAAAGCCGACAAGGCTGACAAAACAGCGGCTCTCGTGAAAGTCAAGCTCGGTTCCTTTGGGAACAGAATCAGTGAGAAGCGACGGATCGATCTCATAATTCGCCATAATCAGGTCGTGCCACTTCGCGGTAAGAAATTTTCTCATTACAAGATTAACCTTTTATCACCCGCGCGCCTAGTTATCTTTTCGCGGTCGAAGTATTCCAGCAGCGGAATCGCATATTTGCGCGAAACCCCGGCGATCTCCTTGAATTTAGGAACGTCGATCAAACGCTCGGCGGTGCGGGAAGCAAATTCCTGCATTTTGTCTTTTAAATCTTCGATGGCGGTGCCCGAAAAATAAAACTCTTCTGAAATTTTAACGATCTCATCGGCATTCAGGAGCAGTTGAAATATCTTGCGTGTCTGCTCGCGACCGAGTTCACTGTCCCTGGCCGCCTCGTTCAAAGCATCTTCCAGCGTCGGCACCGCCATTCCTGCTCTTTTGTAGATCGAAGCAAGACTTTCACGCAGTGCCGCTTCTCCGGGAGTCAATTCCAGGCTGTGTCCGGCTATGCTGATAGTGTCTTTTTCAATTAAGATCTTTCCGGTTTTTTTGAGTTCGTTTATGACCGCCTTAAAAATTTCTTCCGGGACATACGGGAAAATCTTTTCCCGCAAACTTTCACGTAAAATACCTTTTAAAAGTGGGTGGCGAACGTGGCAGCTTTCGATTTCCGAGATGCAACGCGTTGTAAGGCCCTCAAATCGGCGTCTCGAAATATAATAGCCATTGGCCTCGACGAGCGACCCGCGGCCAATATTCTCGGCAATTGCATTTTGTAAAATTTCTTTTTGCAGGCCCGTTCGTGCTTGCAGGTCGGCAAAGTTTAAAGCGTTTTCACCAGCTTCTTCGGCTAAAAGCTGTATCTTAGTTGCCGAATCCGGGGCATCGGAAAGCTTTCGCAGAAACTTTACAACGCTTCCGATATCTTTTTTTCGATGCTTTTGCGCCAATGCATCTAAAACTTGCCCGCCGCCGATCGTCATCTGAGGTGAATAGCTTCGGAGAATCAATCTTTCGCCGGGAACGGCGGCGACTGGAACTTCAAGCCGGATTTGAGCGAAATCTTTTTCACCCTGCACTATCTCGCTCTTATCATTCAGCACCATGACTCGCGCAAGAGCCTCAACAGTACCGATGTGAACGCGAACACGCTGACGGGTTTTTAATGCCTTTTTTGCGTCTTTCAAAATTTCGATCTCGGTATCGATAATTTGCATTGGCCGCAAGACCCCTTTTTCAGTCAAAATCATTCCGCGCGAGATTTCATTATGCTCGATCCCGCTAAGATTTAGCGCGGTCCGCATTCCCGCGGAGACAGCTTTGGCATCCTGACCGTGGATTTGCGCTCCGCGGACTCGCACCTTGCGGCCGATTGGCAGCATTTCCAGTTCATCCGATAGATTTATTTGACCCGACGCAAGCGTGCCGGTTACGACAGTGCCAAACCCTTTGACTGTAAAGCTTCTGTCGATCGGAAGGCGTGTGATGAGTTCGTTTGATTTGTTGGAAGCTTTCGCGGCGGCTTCCCTCAGAGCCTGTTTCAATTCATGAATACCATCGCCTGATCTGGCGCTTACGACAATCACCGGAGCATCATGGAGGAACGAATTATCGACCAATTCAGCGATCTCAAGCCGAACAAGATCAAGCAGTTCAGCATCTGCCAAATCCGTCTTTGTAATTACGACCAAACCCGTCCGGATCGCAAGCAGGCGGCAAATCTCAAAATGCTCGCGAGTCTGCGGCATCACCCCTTCATTGGCGGCGATGACGAGCAGGACCAGATCGATCCCGCTGGCGCCGGCGAGCATGTTTTTGACGAAGCGCTCATGGCCCGGGACATCGACGAAACCAATGCGAAGCTCCCCGAGTTGGAGCTCGGCGAATCCGAGGTCGATGGTAATTCCCCGCTGCTTCTCTTCGGGTAAACGGTCCGCATCAATTCCAGTAAGCGCCTTTATTAAGGATGTTTTACCGTGATCGATGTGTCCGGCCGTGCCGACGATGATATTCATTGAATATCGTGGGAAAATAATAAGAGGGAAGAATTTAGAAAATTTGGTTCTAATCAGCAGAAGTTGCCTTTTATCGCAGTCTTAACAAGCCTTCAACCGAAACGTCTTCATCAAGGGATTCCCAGTGGATGCCTAACCCGCCGCCGATCAGCTGCCAATTTTTTCTGTCGATTAGCGAAGCCTGTTCGAGGCGCGGAAACCACCTTAGCGGCACCGATATCTTGCGTCCATCGGCCAGATCGACCTGGAGCTCATCATTGTGACAGACTACATCAACTGCAAGCGGTTGAACTTCTACGGCTGAAATACTCATAAATAACTCCACTGAAATTATAACCACGGAATCTCAAAGATACCGCAATTAACGACTTTGAAGCAACCGGCACCGCCGCTAATTTTCACCATTTTCATATTGTTCCAGCTTGCGGTAAAGCGTTTTTCTCCCGATATTAAGCAGCCGCGAAGCACGGGATTTGTCGCCTTCGGTATAATCGAGCGTGGCGTCGATGACCTGTTTTTCAATCTCGTCCATCGAAGCGGGAAGCTCGATCTCGAGGCCTATGGAACGCCCTTCGCCGGCGGCTTTTGCTCTTTCTTGCTTTGCCTGGGCAAATACCTCGAACGCTTTCTTGCTAATCGTTTCGGGCAGATCATCCAACTCGATTTGCCTGCCCGAGGCGATAATGACAGCCCGCTCAATCGCATTTTCAAGTTCGCGGACATTTCCAAGCCATTCATAATTGACTAATGCACGAAGAGCCTCTTTGGAAATTCCGGAGACAAAGCGGCCTGTTTTCTCCTTGTATCTTTCCAGGAAATGGAATACAAGCGGATGAATATCCTCTATGCGTTCGCGCAATGGAGGCAGAGTAACCGGAAATACTGAAAGACGGTAGTAAAGATCTGTCCGGAATTTTCCATCTTCGATCGCTTTTTCGAGATCGATATTAGTGGCGGCAACAACCCGGACATCTGATTTGATCACATTGCTTCCGCCGATGCGTGTGAATTCGCCATCCTGCAGCACGCGAAGCAATTTTACCTGTGCCTGAAGCGACATTTCACCGATCTCATCCAAAAAAAGAGTTCCGCCGTCGGCTTCCTCAAAACGCCCGTGCCTCTGCGCTCGCGCGTCGGTAAATGCTCCTTTCTCGTGACCGAAGAGTTCCGATTCGAGCAAAGTTTCGGGAATTGCGCCGCAATTTATCTTGATATAGGGTTTATTCTCGCGTCCGGAATTAAAATGGATCAAATTCGCAAGCAGTTCTTTTCCGGTTCCGGATTCACCCTGAATCAGCACAGTCGTATTAGTATCTGCGACTGTCAGTGCAAGCTCGATAGAACGCAGGATCGACGGCGCCTGGCCGATGATCTCGCTGCTGCGCCCGTACAGCGCGCTTTTCAAGCGCATAACTTCGGCCGAAAGCTGGTCGCGTTCAAGCGCCGTTCCGATCTGATCGGCGATTCCTTCGACAAGAGCAATGTCGTGATCTTCGAAAACACTTTCCTTGCTCCATACAAAACCTAAAAGCCCGAATGCCTGGCCGCCGACGCGAACCGGCGTAACCAATGCCGCCTTTCCACCGAGCTGCGTGTTAAAAAAGATCCTTATCGCAAACGGCAGCTGCGAATCGCTCAGCGGCAGCGTTTTCCCCTCACGCAAAAGCTCATTAATTGCAGGAAAAGTATCGACGTTTAGCGATTTACCATGTTCTTCGACCATTCGCAAGACACGGCTCGGCTTGATGCCCTCGGCAGCCTTAAACGACGCAAGCGAGATTTTCTTTCCCGTCTGATCGAGCACTCCGAGCGCACTGTAATCGGCGCCGACTAAGCTGATGGCGCGTTCGAGCACACGGGCGGAAACCTCATTAAAATCCGAATGCGAATTCAGCATATTCGCAATCTCAAGCAGGGCATTAGTACGGCGTGTCTCCTGCTCCTGGGCCACATAAAGTCTCGTATATTGATAACCGATCGCCAATTGACGCGCTATGGATTGTAAAAAGGCAACTTCCTCGTCAAGCCATTCCCGCGGCGCGGTCGTGTCATGCAGACCTAGCAATCCCAGAACTTTCCCGCTCAACATTATCGGAATTATCAACAGCGAGCGTGTTTCCAAAGCCTTTGTAAAAAATTTGAGTGTTGCATCCTTGGTTTTCAAAGTGTCGTTGATTTGTATCGGTTTCGTCATATCAAACCGCTCTGTGAGTTTTTCGGAGTCTATCGGGATCGTAGTTCCTTTGCTCGACGGTATCGACGAATCCCTGCGCCATTCGTGGCTGATGCTAAGCTCTTTTCCGCCGCTCAATTGCAAAACATCACAGCGGTCGGCTTGCAGCATTCTCCCGATCTCGGAAACGACAACATTCAAAAATCGTTCCAGGTCGATGTTTGTCGGAAGGTCGCGCGCGAGCCGGTCTATTATCGCTTCACGGGCTTCGTGCATTTTTATTTTGCGTTCGAGCGAAAGCGCCTCGGAAGTTTCGAGTTCGATTTTCATATGCAAGTAATACGATTAATTTGAGCCGTCGTTAAACGAATGTCAAGTTGACACACCTCCGCCTCCAGATGTGTTATTTTGGATTCAACTTTAAAAGATTTAACGAGGAGATTTAGCGGGAGCAGGCGGTTTAGGCAGCTTCATGTCGCGGTTGTTCGGTTTCGTGTCTGAATCAGGCAAAGCTTCTTCGTCTTCTTTTACCGGCTCGGATTTCGACGCCTTTTTATCGTCTTTCTTTTCGGAAGTATAACTGACCCGCTTACGGCCGGCCACGGCTTTTTCGAGCAACTCCTCGGCCTTTGCATTGGATGCATCCAGCTCGATTGCCTTTTTCAGGGCAGCGACCGCTTCCGGATATTTCGCAAGCTTTATGTAAATCGAGCCAAGCTCCGTTTGATATTCGGTATTGTCAGGTTTCAGCGTAACCGCTTCTTTAAGAGATTTCGCGGCGTCTTCGTCTTCATTCAGCTTATTGTAGGCAAGCCCGAGATTAAAATAAGAAGCGTCGTCATCGTCGTTTCCCGCCAGCACCTTTTTGTACGCAGCTACAGCTTTTTCAAACGATTTTTCCGAATTTGTCTTTATTTCCTTCGACCTTTTGCTCTTTGTATTCGGCGTAGGCGTTTCTGCCGCTGTAGTGTCGGCCCGGGCTTCGATCAATGCATAGGCAATACCGAGCTTAAAATGAGCTTCCGCCAGATCCGGGTTGAGTTTTACCGCCTGAGTAAGAGCTTCTATCGCCTTCTCGGTTTCACCGTCATCTAAGTATTTGCCGCCCGCAGCTAACGCTTCCGCGTCGTTGGTGAACTCGGGCACAGGCGCCGCGCTGTGGTTCCCGACATTTTGAACGGCTGACGCTGAATCAGCATTATTAGACACGGCATTGCCGGAACAGCCGATCTGTGCCGACACGATCAGGCAGATAGTAAAAACAAATACAAAACATCTCATAATTTGGGATTTGGATAAGCTAAGATCTTCGAATTATCCTGGCGGGAAGATAAACGGGCGGCCGCCGAGAAGGTGGATGTGTGTGTGAAAAACCGTCTGCCCGCCATCGGCGTTTGTATTGATCACTACGCGGTATCCATCCTTGGCAAAGCCTTTTTCGCGGGCGATTTCTGCGGCGGTCAAAAGCATTTGCCCCAGCGTGTCCTTATGCTCAGTTGTCGCGGCATCGAGTGAATCGAAATGCTCTCGCGGAATTATTAAAATATGCGTCGGAGCTTGCGGCGACGTATCGTTAAACGCGACGCATATATCGTCTTCGAATACCCGCTGCGAAGTGATTTCCCCCGTAGCGATCTTGCAAAAAATACAATCTTCGCGGCTCATATTGTTATAATTTCATTAAAACATAGATGACTCAAATTGTTAATTGAACGGCGAAATGGAAGTATCATAATTCGTGTGCTGATGGATGTTCCAATTCCGATAGGTATAATTTATTCCAACCTACTCTGTATAATACGCAAGTTTCGTGTATTATTACGAAAACATTCCGCATAATCATAAGTTAGACGCTTTCAGTTACAATCGAGAGGCTAAGTATATGAAGAACAAATTTATCGCCATCTCGTGTCTCGGCTTGCTCGTGGGCGGCATCGGCGTTATGACCATCATGCTCGTCTCCGTTACCGAGCGAACAAAAGAGATCGGCATTCGCAAAGCCATCGGCGCGACACGCAAAGCAATCGTTTTGCAGTTTCTACTCGAAGCCATGACGCTGACATTTTTCGGCGGAGTTTTGGGCGTAACTC
>JACDAY010000103.1 GCA_013695195.1 Blastocatellia bacterium
AAGGCCGAAGGCAAGCGTGATTATCTTTACAGCTATCATGACCTTCGGGACGAAGTTCAAAAACAACAATACGGCAAGGATGACAAGGACACGGGCGACGGCGGCAATGTTTCTTCGATTCAGGGCTTGCTGTGGCGGCTCGATTCGCGATTCGACCGCTCCGATGGCATCTTTCATCCGCACGAGCATCTGGAACTGCAGGACCTTTTTCGCCCTGGTCGCTGCACGATTCTTCAGCTTTCGGATATCGAGCAGACCGAGCAGCAGGTGATAGTCGGAACGCTCCTGCGGCGTGTAAATAAAGCCCGCGTGATGACCGTCCGCGACGAAGTGTCGAGCGGCGAAAACTATTTGAACTATCCCGTCTTTACGCTTATCGAAGAAGCTCACCGCTTCGCTCCCGCCGGTGCGAGCGTCGTTTCGACCAACATTTTAAAGCAGATCTTGAGCGAAGGCCGCAAATTCGGCGTCGGCATCGGCCTGATAACGCAGCGGCCGGGCAAACTCGACCAGGACGTCCTGTCGCAGTGCATGACGCAGATCATAATGCGTATCGTCAACCCTATCGACCAGGACACCGTCGCCAAAACCGTCGAAGGAGCGGGCCGAGCCATGCTCGCCGAGCTCCCCGCCCTAACCAAAGGCCAGGCCGTCATCTCCGGCGTCGGAATAAACACCCCCGTAATGTGCCGCATTCGCCCACGCCTGACCGCCCACGGCGGCGTCGATTTGGATGCCCCAAGCGAATGGATGAACTGGCATTCGTCCGATTCGCAAGACAAACGCGAACAGGAAAACGCGCCTTATCTGAAACCAACATCGGATAAAAAGCCTGAGAAGATAGGGAATATTAGAATATAATGTGAAAGTTATGCGAAAAATCTTTTTTCAAGTTTTTCTTGTTTTGCTTTTCATCATTTCAATTTCGGCTCAAGCGAATAAGCAAGAGCCGATTTTGATTGATGAATTTGGAAAAATAAATGCGGAAGAAAATTTTGCTCGGCTCGATTTTTTGAATTCTGAATTATCGAAAACTGAGAATACAAAGGCAGTTATCAGAATATCCGGCGGTGATGAAAATTGTTTTATGTGTCATTACAGACAAGGCTCTTATGCGACTTCTATAGTGAAATCCAGAAGACACTCGATTGACAAATACTCGATTGAATACTGCACTGCAAATGAAGAATTGCGAGTTCAGCTTTATGTGATGCCGATGAATACACAACTTTCAGCTTGTAATAAAACTTTAGCAGTTCCAAAATGTTCCGCGTTGTTCGATACAATTCACTTTTTTTACAATAATAAACTTACTCCTCTCGAAGACACTTATGTTGAATCAACTAGTCCGGCTGACGGAGAGTATTCTCAAAATGCTCTGAAAGCGGTCAAACAAATTTTGGATAAATCTCCCGGAAGCAAAATTTATATCATTGTCTATCTCGGAACAAATTCAGAAATAAAATATGAGGAAAAAAATGGAGAATCTGTCGAAAAAAACGTAAGGAAATTAGACAAAAAATCTCTCGCCGAAAAAATGCGGCTGAATGCAAACAACGAACTTATTAAAAATGGCATAGATTCTTTACAAATTGAAACGATTATTGGCGGATACGTTGATGAAAAAAGAAGAATGGAATTTTGGTTTGTTCCGAAAGGCGGCGAGATTCCGAAGCCGAAGCCTGATTATTTTCCCAGGAAAAGAGTGCGAAAGAAAAAATGAGCCGTGTTAAAATGCGATTGAGAGGTAAGAAGTATGACACACTCGCTTACATAGAAGTTCCGGAAAGCATTTATCAATCGTGAGCCGAAAAAGCATCAATGAAGGGTAAGCAGATTGAACAAATCGCGCTTGAGAAATTGGCAAAAGGCGAGCCAAAGC
The DNA here is from genome assembly GCA_013695195.1 of Blastocatellia bacterium. Lineage (GTDB taxonomy): Bacteria > Acidobacteriota > Blastocatellia > Pyrinomonadales > Pyrinomonadaceae > OLB17. Next base: position 1,883 of record JACDAY010000103.1, read on the forward strand.
TGATTGATGATCCGCTCGATAAGTTTATTGGCGCATTCAAAGGCGACGTTCCTGATTGGGGCGAGAATCACGATAAATACCTTGGTGAAAATTACATGCGGGAATTACGCGGTGAAAACGAATGAACAGAATATTCGTTGACACTTCGGGTTGGGAAATTCCCGACTTGTAACGACAAATTATGTTTTGCGACAGGATTTGTTCGGCTTCTAAAATAGGTCATTGTAGTTGAGTCTAACTTTGAATCGCCAAAGCGTATCTTCTTCAAGTATTAAATCCGTCGGGTATGATCCTGATGCGGAAATTCTGAAGGTCGAATTTCACAAAAGCGGTATTTATCAATATTTCGGTGTTCCGACACGAGTTCATGAAGATTTAATAAATGCGTTTTCAAAGGGCAAATACTACACCGTTTATATAAAAGATGCCTATAGTTTTCGGCGCATCAAATAGCTCTGCCCGTATCTATTCATTGATTCTATAAAGTTCCTTCGCTTCGCTGTCCGCAATGTCCTTTCTAACCAGCAGCATCAAATCGACGCCGGGCCGGAGCGCGTACGAACCGGCGTAAGCATAATTCGCCGAGTATTTTCGAATGACCTCGGCTTCCTGAGCATTCTTTTTGGCGACTATCATTTCGGCCGTGCTCGAGTCAAAGAATTTGCCGTGAAAAATAGCTTTTGGGTAATCCTTCAAATACCAAACCATCGGCCAATAATCCGGCGAAACTATATCAACCGCCGCAGCTTTGCCTTTGCCGCTCTTTTGTGCGTAACGCTCGATCTCGGCGATGAGGCCTAAAAATTCGCGCTTTGTGTGGGCGTAAACATACACTTTGTCTTCATCGTCGTACCGGACGAAATTGATCTCGTAGGTTTGATAGGAAAGGATCGCCGTAGCGGAAACCGCTAGCAAGCCCGCCAAAAGTTTCGCATTAAGATTCTTCGCGGCCGCCAATTCGTTGACGGCATAGCCTGCAGCAATGCACATCGGCAAGAGAAAACTCAACGCAAGCCACGGCGTTTTATACGGAATGATCGTGTATGCGGCGAATAGCCCGAACGCCCACAGAGCCGCGAACAGCGCGAACCGGTGCTGTGCTTTGATAAACGCGATCACTATTCCGGCTAATGAAAGGATGAGGATTGGCGCCTCTATCCGCATTCCCCATTTCAGATAAGCCCACATGCCGTTTTGCGTATGATCCTTGCTGCCAGTTTTTGTCCAAATCGTGTAAGCGTCGAAAGCCTTTTGCACGCCTTCTGGATATGAAAAGAACGATGAGAAAAACAGGACGCCAATATAAATGAAAATCGACGCGACTGCTGCAACTATTAAAAGCCTGTCGGTTCCGGTCCCTAAAGCCTCTCGGAATTTCGTCCAAGTAAGTTCACTGCCCGCAAGTTCGTCCGATTCAGTTTCAGCATGAACTTTGCCGCGAATTTTCTCCCAGATCCATACACAAACACATGCGATCAACATGGTTCCAACTGTGATAAATGCTGTCTCCTTTGTAGCAAACATCAACGATAACGAAGCCGAGGCAAGCAAAAGATATATCGCGCGGCCGCTGTTCCATGCGAGGAGCATTCGAATTACTAGAAATACGAGCCCAGCTTCAATAACGAAAAATGCCGCACGAACCGCCCAAAGAGAAGTTGTGTTCTCGCCGGCCAAAGCATCGGCAAAATAGAGTCCAGACGGCAAAAAACACGCCAAAAGTATCAGCGCCATCCAGCCTATCGCAAAGATTCCGGCCTTACGCGTGTCAAGAAAAAACAGTATCGAAACGACAACCGCCAGGCTTAGAAAAACAAAGAAGATCTCATGAATAAAATAGCGCGAGATGAAGACCATTCCCGGCGACAAAGCCAGACAGAGCGCTGCGAAAAGGCTGCCGATCCGGCCGATATATCGTTTTAGAAAAAAAGCCAGAACAACGGTTAGAACGCCGAAAATAGCAACACTCCAACGAACCGGTATCGTTTCGAGGCCGAAAACCTTCGTGAACGCCAGCGTTATGTAATAAAGCGTCGGGCCGTGATAATTCGCGGGGTCGTATTTGTACGCACCCTCGCGGAACAGCGTCGTAAGGAAAAATCCGTTGACGCCTTCGTCATGATGAAACGGCTTCAGCCCGAGCTGAAAAAATCGAAGAAATGTCGCGATAATCGTGACGAAAGCGCAGCTCGCCAGCCAAAAATAGTCGGGGTTTCTTTGTTCGCCATTGTGCGGGGAAATGTTCTCTTCTATTCTCATTAAAGGATTCAACCTTTTTAATTCTGCACTTTATATACCTTGTACTGTCCTTCCTCGGCAATTACAGGATATTGTATGAAAAAATTCTCGTTCGCCCGCAGCGTGTTTCGCTCCTCCGGCGAAATCAGCACATATTCGATTCCGTATTTTTGTAAAAGAGCGGCCGCCGCGGGTCCGCCGGAATATATGATTTTGACGTCGTTTTCACGCGCCGCGTATTCTATTCCGTGTGAGCTCAAATGTCCCGGATAACGCATCAACGATTGTCTGCCTGTTAAAACAACCGCTGAATTATAGGTAGGAGCGTTTAAAAACAAAGCGTTTGGAGCAGTCCGAAGCTTGATTTTATCAGCAATGACAACGGCATCGGCATCGAAAATCCGATTCTTTATTTGTCCGGAAACCGTTCGCCAAACATCCAACGCGCCCGACAATATCAAAAATATAAAACAAAATGCGGCTCCGATTTTGAGCGGCGTGCTTTTGCGCCACAACCACGCCAATGCAAACGCAATGAAAGGAATCGAGCCCACAAACCAGTATATAAGCACCTTGATATTGTCCCATTCCCACGGTGCGAGCTTTGCAGAGTTCGCAGCTAAAAACAAAAAAACAAAAGGCAGATAAAAATAGTTAGCGTCGCGTGCTTCGTTCGGCGGATTGCTGACAAGCCGCTCGTCTTTCAGCTTTTTCTTTTTCCCGGCTTTCCCGCTTTTTTCGGCATCATTCAATCCGGTTGCGTTATTGCTCCGCTTCGATAAAAAAACTAGATAAAATCCCAAAAGCGTGAAAGGAATCACGATTCCCGTATTCTTGAACCAGAACCACAGAAAATTTGAGTCGCGCGAGTCCCAGCCGAAATGCCATTCGAAAAACTTACCGGCCTCGCTCGCGCTTCCCGACATGGACCAGATCAACTGCGGGACCGCAATGAGTGATACGCCGATACCAAAAGCAATCCATTCGAGCCATCTATCCGGTTTTAACAGAAATAAAAATGCCGTAACAATAAACAAAATCGCGAGGCTGTGAAGGTGGATCAACGGCAGCAATCCGGCGAAGAGGCCGACAGCGAAAGGGATGAGGGATGATTGAGGAAGGATGAGGCTTTTTCTTTCCACCACATCTCCGCGTCTCTGCGTCTCTGCGGTAAAAATCTTCCACAGATAGCCCAATACAATCAACGACAATGGCATTCCGAGCAACAGGCTTCGCTGCGTCAGAAAAAGCGCTACGAGCGAATTTCCCCATCGAAAACTTTCGCTAATTGTATAATCCTTCGGAAGCGCCCAGATAAACTCCAAAAAGTTTTTTCCCTGCTGCCAATAGTCGTTAAAAAACCAAAGGAAGCCAAGCCCACCGCTAAAATACAAAAGCGCCGGAGCGATTTTCGCGGCCAATCTATCGTTTGTCAGTTTAAAAACAAATCTTTCCAAAATCACGAGCAGCGAAAAAGCCCACGCAATGTTCTGAACGAGCATCGCGTCCTTCACGCCAATTCCGAGTTTCATGAAAGAGGCAGTAACGATGTCCGCGATGAACGGGTATGAAAATCTAGCACCGGCAAACGAAGGATTTTTGGGCGGAAAATTATTAGCCTCCGTGAAGCTGAATATCGCCCCCAAATGAAACGGCAGATCCCCCAAATTCTGGGATCCGCCGGTAAAGATGCCCAGCGATGTCTCGAACATTGTCCGCTCAAAGAAAACGAGAAATAACAGAACAAAAAAAACGTAATAAAGGCTGTTAAAGAGCTTTATTGGGCTTTTGCCTCGAAGCTGATCATTCGCCCGGCGCCGATCAAGCAGGAACCCTTTTCTCAAATTTTTTCTCTTCAGTAAGAGGAGAGGCGTTAAGGTAATAATAAAAGAAGCCAGTACCGTTGTTGCATTGAGTCCAAAAAACGAAGCGGTTACGAACACAATTGTTCCAAATATCGCCGATCCGATCACGGTTCCCGCCGACAGCCTCCACAAAAGCGGCTCATCGTCGGCGAAAATATATGTCAACGACATTCCGCCAAGTGCGATCAGCGCGATGAGGATAAGGGACAGGATCATATAAACTCCAAGTCTAAGTTACCCCAATTCTTGAACAGGACAAAATTCGCAATCCGGCGGTGAACAATTTCGCATAATTAATGGAAAAGGTTACAATTACCGTTTTGGTTTTACTCGGAACCTGAAACTTTGAACTGAATATATGTTACAAGCAGGAATCGTTGGTTTGCCCAACGTCGGAAAATCTACACTTTTTAATGCCCTGACTGCGCAGGAATCGGCGCTTGCGGCAAATTATCCGTTTGCTACTATCGAGCCGAACATCGGTGTCGTCGAGGTGCCGGACGAGCGGTTGCCGGTTCTCGAAAAAATGAACAAGGCTCAGAAGCTGATTCCGGCGACGGTTGAGTTCGTCGACATAGCGGGGTTGGTTCGGGGCGCATCAAAGGGCGAAGGCCTCGGTAACCAATTCCTTGCAAACATCCGCGAAACCGATGCCGTCATTCAGGTGGTGCGCTGTTTCGAAGACGACAACATCATCCACGTCGAAGGTTCGGTAAATCCTGTCCGCGATATTGAGACGATCCAGATCGAACTGGCTTTGGCGGATCTCGGATCGGCCGAGAAGCGGCGTGATAAAGCGGTGAGGGCGGCGAAATCAGGCGGCGATAAAGAGGCGAAAAAGGACCTCGAAATTCTGGACAAGATACAGCCTGTCCTTGAAGATGGGCGTCCGGCACGTGCCGCCGCATTATCGGAAGACGAAAAGGCGATAGTAAGAAGTTGGTTTTTTCTCTCCAGCAAGCCGACTATCTATGCCGCCAACGTTGACGAACAAACGCTCGCCGAACCTGAAAGCAACCCGCACGTCCTGAAAGTTATCGAACATGCGAAGTCCGAGAACGCGGAGGTCGTTGTAATCTGCGCAAAGCTTGAAGCAGAGCTTGTGGCGCTCGAGGCGGACGAGCGAAACGAATACTTAAAAGACCTCGGTTTACAGTCCTCCGGCGTGGATCAGCTGATAAAGTCCGCATACAAGATGCTGGGCCTTATGTCATTTCTAACGGCCGGCGAAAAGGAAGTCCGGGCTTGGACGATTCCGATTGGGACAAAAGCTCCGAAAGCCGCGAGCGTCATTCATTCCGATATCGAACGCGGTTTTATTCGAGCGGAGATCGTCGGTTACGAAGATCTTATCCGCGTTGGCTCTAATTCGGCCGCCCGGGATCAAGGGCTTTTGCGGCTTGAGGGCAAGGAATACATTATGAAAGAAGGCGATATAGTAAATTTCCGGTTTAATGTTTAAGACAATCGCTCTAACCCGATACAGGTAAAATTCGTATTATCATGGATTAATACCGGCAAAAAAAGTAAACTGTCTTTCACGAAACCAACGGCGCGTTCGTCTAGTGGTTAGGACACAAGGTTCTCAACCTTGCAACAGGAGTTCAATTCTCCTACGCGCTACCAAAATTAGTGAGGCATGCCCTCGGAAGGATTCGAACCTACAACCTAGCGATTATGAGCCGCGCGCTCTACCGTTGAGCTACAAGGGCATGAACTCATTAGTTTAGATTAAAGAGGTTTTTCTGGCAAATGCATTTCCGTCGGAACGCAGGCTCCCAGCCTCATGCCGGAACGCATGCATCTTGCCTGCATGATTGCGAAGCACGAAAAACTTACGCCGCGAGCGACGTTTGCAGGCTGGGAGCCTGCGGTCCGGCGAATAGCGGGCGAAAGATCGCGGCATCGCGTATTTTCGACAGGCTTCCGTCCAACTTCGCAAGTACGCTCTCTGACTTTTCAGCCGAATATTCGGTGTTAACAGACGTTCTTATCTGTTCATCGGTTTCTTCTTTCAAAAGGCGTTCCAAAACAAACATATCCAGATCGTCAAATTCCTCGATACCCAGAGCGTTGGGTGAATTTGTTCCGACAACACGGGTTTGTCCCAACTCGAATACCCAATCCAGCACCATTTCTATCGGCTCGGATTTGGGAAAACGCTGTTTGATAAGCGCAAAAATCCGCTCCCTGCCCTCCACGTTTAGCAGCAAGGCAAAAAAGAACCGGTGGTCCGGGCTGGTTACATAGCTCCGTCGTTTTACGATTTCGTTTTGCCATTCGCGAAAGGCAAAAATTTCAGGAAATATGTCCGAGGAAGCTCCGTGCCGCTGCCGGGCAATTTCTAAAAATTTATCGAAACGCTCCTGCGGCGTGCCCAAATTGAACATTTGGTCAAGTTGGTTCGACTGCAGATGGCCGCGTACGGCAGATAGTATGGCGAAAGTTGTCTGAAAATCGCTTGTTTTTAGCAGTTCCGTTATCAACCTGTCAGTTTCCGGATGCTTCAGTCGGATAAGCGTATTAAGGCACTGAATTTTTTTGGTGACAGTCTGCTGGTCAAAAAAAGGATCGATGGCGAGATAGGGTTTTAGGTAAGAGTACTGCGGCAGAGACAGGGGACTTTGCCCCGTGCGAACCACTATCGTCGCGCTCGGCTGGTCAAGATGGAAAAGGGAATGGATATACTGCCTCCCGGCCAAAATTTCCTGCACCTCGCCGGTTTGCAGAAGCTCGCAAAGCTTCAGGCTCATATCACCGATCTCGGTAAACTTGTTTATAGATTCGCGCCGCTCAAATTCGTACCAGCTGTGGATGCTCGACCCAAGCAAAACCTGAAAAGCTCCGCAAAAACTGTGCTGATGGATTTGTGTCGTTCCGTCTACCCAGAAATAGACGTCGATATAAAAACGAGGCGCGACGAAAAGTGTTATCGGCGGATCACCGAAGTTGCCACTAAGATCCTTTTGCGGCGGAAGCTCGCTTTGGCCTAATGTCCACTCCAGAACTTCCCACGGCGTCACCTTTGACGGCATATCGGCGCGTTTCAAGGCATCAGCCGCCAGAGTCGGAAAAATTTCCTCGTTATAATTCTTGTCGCGCCAGAGACTTTCGATCTCACGGCCCAGCTTATTGAATAATTCCATAATCCAAATGCGAAGATTTTTTCACATTTCCTTTAAGTTACAACATTTATCTGTTATATTCTGCCTAACTCTTCTCAAAATTCCAAAGTACACAGGTGAAAACTTAATGAGTGCAAATGCAGAAACTTTGAATAACGCCGGGGTTACCGGTGATTTAAACAAACATCCGCTTGGCCTTTACGCCCTTTTCGGTACAGAAATGTGGGAGCGGTTCAGCTTCTATTCGATGCTCGCCCTTTTTACGCTTTATCTACGCGACCCGAACGAAGGCTTTGGCTGGACTGCCACACAGGCCACCACCCTTTATGCCAATTATCTGATGTTCGTTTATGCCAGCCCGCTGATCGGCGGCCTGATTGCGGATAAGATAACGGGTTACAGGAAGGCCGTCATGATCGGCGGCTTCTTTTTTATGGCCGGACACGGTTTGCTTTCGATCCCCGCGCTCTGGGCCGTTTACCTTGCATTGACATGCCTTGTGATCGGAAACGGCTTTTTCAAACCCAATGTTTCGACGATGGTCGGCAATCTTTATCCCGAAGGCAGCCACCTGAAAGACCGCGCATACAATATTTTTTACATGGGCATCAATATCGGAGCGTTCCTTGCCCCTGTAGTTATGGAAATCGTCAAATCCTATTTCGGTTTCCATGCCGCATTCGCAGTGGCCGCATTTGGAATGGTCATTTCTGTGGCGATTCTTTGGTATTTCAAAAACAGCGTTGAGGATCCGGGTGCATTGGCCGCCCGGCAGAGCGCCGGAGCGACGCAGGCCGCGGATACCGCCGCAACCGCCGTCGATGTACCGCCGCACGGCGTGAGCAATCAGGAAGAAGGCGGGCATGCAGCACATGCCCGGGCGAAAAACGCGCTCATGGATGCCGTTCCCGACTGGAAGCGGATCATGGCGCTGATCGTGATATTTATAATCGTTATCGTGTTCTGGATGGTATTCCATCAAAGCGGTTCGACGATCACATATTGGGCCGACGACAACACGGCTTGGAACGTAACGGGTACGATCTCCAACGCGATAAATCCGATGTACATCATACTTCTGACCTTTCCATTGGTATGGTTTTGGGGATTTCTGGACAAACGCGGCAAAGAACCGTCCACTCCGACAAAGATGGCTATCGGAATGACGCTGACCGGGCTTTCATTTTTTGTTTTATGGTATGCGGCGTCGCTCGGCGAAGGCAGGACCTATACGCCCGAACAGATGGCCGGCGGTTCTTTCCGAATAAATGAACGCGTGATGACAAACCTGAGGGCCGACGGAGTGCCGCAGGACGTTCTGAATAATCTCGCGGCCGCCAAGGATACGGATGGGAAAAATGTCGTAAACGATGTGAAATTTTCATCTAAGGAAGATGAAGCGACTAAGAGCCAGATTTCCGGCCCTCAAAATTTCATCGACACTATAAATACGGTCGCTCCCGGTGCCGGCACTCAGTACCGCGATGCCTTTCTGCAGCGTTCCTATCTTTTCCAGCTTTCGCCGTTTTGGCTGCTGCTGGCCTACGGTATTCTTTCGCTGGGTGAACTGATGCTGTCGCCCATGGGCTTGTCCCTGGTTTCAAAAGTGGCACCGATACGAATGCGCGGCCTGCTGATGGGCGGATGGTTTGTGGCTACAGCTATCGGCAACAAGCTGACACAGATCGGTATCTTCTGGAGCATCTGGTATCAATCTAATTTCTTCCTGGTATTGGGATTGATGGCTCTTGTAATGGCGGTCGTCTTGGCGATTCTGCTCAAACCGCTCAAGAAGGCCATGCCAGGCGT
>JACDAY010000120.1 GCA_013695195.1 Blastocatellia bacterium
CACGGAAGTTATGAAGATCACATTTACAAAGACGATTGCTCAACGTAACCGGCTGAAGATGGAAACGATAAAGGTCGGTTTTACGAACGCGAACCTACAGTAATAATCTCGCTCAAGATACTGAATTATGCGATCGCGCCATTTCTAGTAACAGTTCTGCGAAAAATGATTAGGCTGTTTTATGATAACCTGCGGCTTCCAAGTACCAATTTTGCTCACGGCCAATGCGATACCGTAACCGTATCGTCATGCATCCCCCGTAGCCGCCGAATACCGCAGCCGGTTTGCGTGTTCTCATACTCGAAAGACTCAAGCTCGTTTGCGATTACGCCGTCTGGGAAGCCGAACTCTTGCTTCGGATCACGACGGCGAATCCCTCCATAAGCTGCCCAACGTATTTTCATCCTCGCCACCGTTGATAACAAACGTTTTTCCAAGTATTATCGACGGGCACCGGTGTTAATCATTAGTTCGACGCTTCTCGGTAAAAAAGGGAAAGATGAGTTATAATCGAAAGTGTTTTAGCGATAAGAAAACAGAGCAAATATGAAACGTCGGAAAAAGTATATGGCGAGTGTTGTTCTGATAGCGTGTATTTTATTTATAAATTCCTGTTCCGAAGTAAGAACCGCAAATAATTCATCCGCCGGAATCGTTTATGTAGGCAGCACACCGGGCGCTTCCGAAATTAAATCGTTGCTGACGATAAATCCTGAAAAAGCAATTGATTTTATCAGATGGGAATTGACTTTGAATCAATCTGAAGACGATTCAAAATACTACGTCCTGAATATCACATTCGGAGAAGCGCAGCCGAATACGCTCGGATTCAAAGGCGGCGGAGAAAAACTTTCCTTAAAAGGCGTTTATGCCGTTTCAAAAAGTTCAAGAGGCGACGTTTGTTTTGCGCCACGTCTCAGCCGTTATGTCGATTAGTTCCTTGTTAGCTCAATTTGAAGCAGCGAAATAGCAGTGATATTATGCGCGAATAGCACGTATCGACGCCACAGAGTTGACTATCCTTTCCGGTCAGTTCACAATGTTGCCGAATCCGCCTCGCACCCGCTTATTTTGCTCAAAACGAGTTTGTTCCCATACAGGCGTTCTTGGAATTTTGATTCAAATCGGGTATGTTAACGAAAAGTTTCCTGGAAGTTAAAAATCATCTATTTTCCAGTGATGAAATTTCTAAAAAGCAATATGGAAAAACAAGATCATTGGCAAAGGATTTATGCGGACAAACGGCCGACCAATTTAAGCTGGTTTAAAAAGCATTTACAAAAATCGCTTGAGCTGATCGACCACGCTCGCCTTAAACAAGAAGCACAAATCATCGATGTTGGTTGCGGTACGTCAACACTCGTGGACGATTTGCTGGACCGCGGTTTCACAAATCTGACTATTTTGGATCTCTCGGCTAATGCGTTGTATAGCACAAAAGAACGGTTGGGCGAAAAAGCCGATCTCATAACGTGAATCGTCGGGGACGTAACGCAGTTGGTGTTACCGGAAAATCAATTTGATCTGTGGCACGATCGCGCGGTGTTTCATTTTTTGACCGACCCGGAAGACCGTCAACTGTACCTTGAAAATCTCCGCCGCACGTTAAGACCCAATGGGCATTTTATCGTTGCGACGTTCGCCGACGATGGGCCGGAAAAATGCAGCGGCGTCCTTGTCGAGCGTTACGATTTGGAAAAATTGCGAAAAACTTTGGGTGCCGATTTTGAGTTTTTGGAAAGTTTTGCCGAGCAGCACCAAACCCCTTTTGGGACGACGCAAAATTTCATTTACGCGCATTTTCTTTGCAGGAAACAGATGGACAAGGACGATCGGGCTGACAAGCAAGATTTGAGCTTTAAATAAGGATCCTTAACATTCATGAGTATTTCCCCGGGAACTCGCCTCGGCCGCTATGAAATTCGCGCTTCTATTGGCGCTGGGGGCATGGGCGAAGTCTATCTTGCACAAGATACCGAACTCGACCGTATGGTGGCGGTGAAGATCCTGCCGGCGGAGGTCGCGGACAACCAACAACGCATGCGTCGCTTCGTTCAGGAAGCAAAGACTGCATCTTCTCTATCTCATCCAAACGTCGCGCACATCTATGAAATTGGAGTCGCAGACAACATCAACTTCATCGCGATGGAGTTTATCGACGGCGTGACGCTCAGGGAATATGGTAAGGGCAACCAGTTGGACTTGAGCGAGGTGTTGGACATTTCCATCCAAGTCGCTTCCGCTATTACCGAAGCCCACGCCGCGGGTATCGTCCATCGCGACATCAAGCCCGAAAATATCATGGTACGGCCAAACGGGTATGTTAAGGTTTTGGATTTCGGGTTGGCTAAATTCACGGAAGCAGCGCCAAGCGCTACTGATGAGGGAGCCGCGACTATAGAGCTGGTCAGGACCGAGCCAGGCGTTGTCATGGGCACACCCTTCTATATGTCACCCGAGCAGGTCCGCGCCCTGCGGGTTGATACAAGGACCGACATCTGGAGCCTCGGCGTGGTGCTTTTTGAGTTGTTCACTGAGCGGCTGCCGTTCGAAGGATCGACTACGACAGATGTCGCCGCCGCTATTCTCGGTAAAGAGCCGCCGCCGCTGGCGCGATATGCACGCGAAGTTCCTGAGTCGCTTGAATGGATCATCATGAAAGCTCTGCGCAAAAACCGAGATGAGCGTTACCAAACCATGAAGGATCTAATGACAGACTTGCGAACTTTGAAACAACGTGCGGAATTTGCAGCGGAGCTTGAACGCTCGGCCCCGGGCGAGTCAAGCACTTTGCGTAGGGCTGCACCTTTGAGCAAGGGAGAAATGGCGGAGACTGTCAATCAATCCCTCGCTGGTACGACCGATCCCGATCAAAAAGTTCCAACCTCGGGTGATAAATATACCGGTCACGAAATCCGGCGCAGCAAGAAGGGCCTGAGCATTGCGGTCGCGGCCCTCGCTACAGCCCTAATAGGCCTGTCAGCTATCGGAGCGTATAGACTGTCTGTCACAGGACCAGCGGAAACGACAACGACAGCGCCCCTGCCGGCCATGAAGCTGACACGCCTGACGAGCACCGGTACGGCGGATCAGGCGGCGATCTCGCCCGATGGAAAGTACCTGGTTCACGTAGCGAGCGAGAATGGACGGCAGAGTTTACGCGTGCGGCAAGTTAATACGCAGAGCGATGTGCAGATCATGCCGCCAACGGATACCCAGTATACGGGCTTAACTTTTTCGCCTGACGGCGATTTTATCTACTATGTCGCCGCCGAAAGGGACACGCCGATTGCAAATCTTTACCGGGTCGCCGTATTGGGCGGGGCCCCGCGAAAATTGATTGCAGATGTGGGAAGTGCCGTGACCTTTTCACCCGATGGCCAGCGAATGGCTTTTATTCGCGATTATCCGAATCAGGGCGAGGAGGCTCTTATTGTGACGGACACGAATGGCGGGGGTGAACGTAAACTTGCCGCTCGTAAGCTGCCAAATTTCTTCCGCTCTGTTTCATGGTCGCCGGTCGGCAAATCAATCGCATGCGGGGCCGGCAGCTATGTTCCGACTTACAATACCTATGTCGTCGAAATATCTGTCGAAACCGGCAAAGAAAAACGAATCGGCACTCAAAGTTGGTATTTCATGGGACAAGTGGGCTGGTTGGCGAACGGCAGCGGCCTCGTCTTAGATGCGTCTGAGCAAGGTTCCGCGAGCTCCGACGGCCATCAGATCTGGCATCTCTCTTATCCCGACGGTGGCGCGAATCGGGTCACAAACGACTTAAATAACTATAATGGAATTAGTCTCATGGCGGATTCGAGCCGCCTAGTCACCGTTCAATCTGAAACCAACTCGAACATCTGGCTGGTCCAGCAAGCCGGGACAGGTCCCGAATTGCAAATCACGCACGGCGCGCGAGAGCAAGCCGGGCAGAATGGTGTCGCTTGGACCTTGGAAGGGAAGATCGCGTTCGCCTCGAGGTCCAGCGGCAACGATCACATTTGGATCATGGACGTCGACGGTAAGAATCAAAAACAATTGACGTCCAGTTCGCGCGTTAATGTTCACCCGACCGTGTCACCCGATGGCCATTACATCGTTTTTACCTCCGACCGCGCCGGGAGGCCCAATATTTGGCGAATGGATTCGGACGGTGGCAATCTGAAACAGCTAACGAGCGGCAGCGGCGAAGAGCATGCTCAATTCTCACACGACGGCAAATGGGTCGTTTTTACCTTGCTGGGCGCGGGGAAGCCCACGGTGTGGCGGGTTTCGATTGAAGGGGGCGCCCCGCAGCAGCTCACGGAAAAATACTCAATTTGGCCCGCCGTCTCACCTGACGGTCGATCGATTGCCTGTATCTACCGGGATGATCAACCAAACTCCCCATTCAAAATTGCCGTCTTCCCATTTGAAGGCGGACAGCCCACGGAGATCTTTGATGGACCCATATCTGCGAATGCAGTCTCCCGGCTGACCCCAATTCGCTGGGCCCCAAGCGGCAATGAACTGACCTACGTCGTGACGGTCGGCGGCGTCTCTAATATTTGGAGTCAGCCAAAGGCCGGCGGGCCATCCAGGCAGCTGACCAAATTCAAATCTGATCGCATCTTTTGGTTCGACCGGTCACGTGATGGCCGCGAACTTCTTGTGACACGCGGCACGCGTGCCAGCGACGTCGTGCTTATCAGCAATTTCAAGTGATGTCCCACTACGTTTTGTTTTGCAACGCGTTTACCGCCGAGCGCAGTTCTTCGATGGTCGGCCGCTTCTTATAGTCATCCTCAACTTTCGCCCACGCAACGCGTCCTTTCTTGTCAATCAGATAGATTGCAGGACGGGGCAGGCCTTCGAATTGTTGTCCATCGTACTGATGATCCCGCAACCCATATCCGTCAATCACTTTTTGGGCAGGATCAGAAAGCAACGGAAACCGCACCGCGCCCTTGCCGTCCGCAGCTATCTTTTCCAAAAAGTTCCTACTGTCGTCTGGTGTATCGATGCTAATGGCGTAAATATGCATGTTTCCGCCGGGCTCCGAGAGTTCGCGTAACTCGGCTAACTGCCGAGCACAGTATGGTCACCAGTGGCCGCGATAAAAAACCAGTAAAACTGGAGCCTGGCCGCGTGCTGCGGAGAGTGTAACTTTTTGTCCGTGCTGGTCGTCAAGCGTGAAGTCCGGCGCCACCTGACCCACTTCCACCGGCGTTTCGCGCGGCTCTGATTTTTCTATTTTGGAAGAGGGATGACTGGCACAAGCCACGCCCAGCATCATCAACACAAAACTGAGTACCATTCGTCTTTTCATACGTTTAATCCTCGCGTGTACTCCAGATCCAAATCTAAAAAGGAGCTCAAATGTATCGTCCGTTTATTGTCGTCCCAAACATTCAAATGGTCGCCCTTTTCCCAATGTTTTTCGACTATTATACTTCAATTTTCTAAAGAACTCGTACATCTTTCAAAATCTCAGAGCGGTGCCCGTGATCAACATCAAACCGCGGAGCTGGCTAAGGATTCCTGCATAATATACTTCGTCTCGGTGAAATCCTTAACTCATTCAGGGGCGGTCTTTTCACCTCGCTCCTTGGCTAGGGGGACACCGGCCTTGGCAGCGGCGTTCTCGATTTCCGAGTTAATTTTTCCACCCAAAAGAATAGCCACGCCTGCGAGATAAAACCAGAGCATCAGAACAATCACAGCTCCCAGCGAGCCGTACGTCAAACTGTATGAATCGAAATGTCGTAAATAAACACGCAAGACGAACGAAACAATCAGCCAGAGTGCGACGCCTACCGCCGAACCGGGCGTAATCCAATACCATTTCTGCTCCAAATCAGGCGCGAAATAGTAGATCAAGCCGAACGCCACCAGAACGAAGCCAATCGCAATCGGCACTTGAACAATTGTCCACGCGGATGCGAAGAACATTCCCTGATTGAAATATTCCGCAATGCTTGCTCCGATTTCTCCGCCGTAGAGCATGATCAACAGCGCGGACATAATCAAAATGACTAGTGCGGTTATTAGCCCGATAGCCGACAAGCGTATCCGCCACCAAGGTCGGGACTCGCCCACGCCGTACATCGAATTGAGCGATTCACTGAGCGCGACGATACCTAGTGACGAAAACCAAAGAGCCGAGATGAGTCCGAGCCAAAGCCGAACGCCTTCCGCATTAGCGGCGGTTTCGTCAACCGTCGTGTAAATTAATGTCGAAGCCGAAGCCGGGACTACTCGGCTTAAAAATGTGAGCAGATTGGATCGCAGTTCGGTCCCGGCTTCGGCGAAAAACCCGATCAGTGTAACCAGAAATAAAAGCAGAGGAAATAGCGAGAATAAAAAATAAAAAGAAAGTGCAGCCGCGTGGGTCAGTAACCCCCCGGCGTATAATTCCATCCAAACACGCCATCCTAGCGTCCTCCAATCCAAACCTCCAAGCCGCCAGGCTGAAATAATTGCTTTTGTTTCCGCCGTTGTGCCGGTCTTATCCACTGTATTCATTTCTGAAGCGTTCGAAGGCATTTGCTGTTTTATAACGGTTGCACATTCTGTCAATTTTACATTAAATGTTAAACGGCAACGAAACGATATGAAATTTGCATATGCAACTTTGTCAGAAATCATATTTCGGATTATATAGATTACTACCGGCGTCGCGAGAGCCGAGTTATGCTCACATTAACAAGAAACTCCCCACATCGATAATGTACAGCCTGTTTGCTGACGTGGAAGCGCTCGCCCATCTCTTGAAGGGTAAGGTGTTCCACCTCGTACAACCGTCGCATCTCGGCGACTGAATCATCTAGCTTTTGTTGCATATGGTAGGATTCCATTCCTATTTGTCGGAAGAAAGGTTTCAAAGAACTTTGCGTATTCATACGCTATCTCTTCGCCCGCCGAAAATAGTACGTAGCTTTTCTATGTCTTTCGCTGTTCGGTATCTGTTGCACATTCCAAAAGTCTATAATAAAACGAGGTAGAACAA
>JACDAY010000131.1 GCA_013695195.1 Blastocatellia bacterium
GGTGCATTCACATCGGGCAAAAGTATGTCGAATCGCCGTTTGAAGCACCAAGTAAGGATGTCGAGGTACTCAATTACGCACAGCGTTTTGTTGACGCTTTACGAACAATTCCCGAAACGGAAGTTATCTCCCAACCTTCCTGGGAGTTATACCACATGTCGCCCGAGGCGTTTGACGAGAGATTAAAGTGGGCGACAACGATTGTTTTTGCCGATGTCGAGACGAAATGTTTGATGCTTCACCCGGATTTTTTTCAACGCGTAAAATGGGGCGATGAACCTCTGGTTTTTCCTGACAGATTCGACCTGTTGCGCGATTGGGTGATGCGCGGCGGGCATTTTCATATGAATGGCGGCTGGCTAAGTTTCGCCGGAGAATTGGGTAAAGGCGGCTGGGGACGCTCGCGGTTTCACGACGCGCTGCCGGTCGAATGTCTTCACCACGATGATTTAATCGAATCAACTGCCGGATATAATGTTCGCTGCACTCTGCCTGACAACCCGTTAGTTAAAAATCTCGATTGGTCAACCGCTCCGCCTCTGCTTGGTTTCAACGAATGCCGCGTAAGAGAAGGAAGTGACTCTATTGTCGAAATTGAAAATCAGGGACACTGGCATCCGCTGCTGGCGGCGCACAAATTAGGCGCAGGATTCGTCACCTGTTGGATGACAGGAGCCAGCCCGCATTGGGGAATCAACTTTATGAAGTGGCATTCATACCGACAATTCTGGACACAAATTTTTAGGCGGGAAAATTCTACATGACTTTCAGCATCATCGATTGGATCATTCTCGCCGCCTATCTCGCATTCACGGTCGGCGTCGGTCTTTGGGCAAAGAGGTATGTTGAAGATCTGAGCGGCTATTTAGTCGCCGGGCGGCGCGTCAAATTGTCGCTCGGCATTGCCACTTTTGCCGCCACGGAAATCGGCACGATTACTTTCATGTATTTTAGCGAGCTCGGTTACGTCTCGGGATTTTCCTGTTTCATTATCGGCATTTTAGCTTTGCTCGCTTATATGTTTGTCGGCAAAACGGGTTTTATTATCGCGCCGCTGCGCCGACTGGAAGTGATGACCATACCCGAGTTTTACGAGCTCCGCTACAGTCGAAATGTGCGCCTTCTCGGCGGGATAATTCTCTTTCTCGGCGGCGTGCTTAATATGGGCATTTTTCTCAAGTTCGACGGCATTTTCCTGTCGGAGGTGATGGGGTTCGGACCGGACGCGCTGGCTCTGATAATGGCTCTGATGATTGTCATCGTCGTTCTCTACACGATTTTAGGAGGAATGTTTTCGGTCGTCGTTACGGATTACATGCAGTTTGTTGTGCTTTCTCTGGGGATATTCGTTGCACTTATCGCCGTTCTATTGCACGTAGATTTGAGTTCAATTTCCGACGCCGTAGTAAATCAACATGGCGAAGCCGGAGTTAACCCGCTCGTCAATCCGCGTTTCGGCTGGATGTTTATCGTTTGGATTCTTATCAGTAACGTCGCGGCAGGCGCGCTCTGGCAGCCGGGAACATCAAAAGCTCTGGCTTCGGAAAATCCGCAGGTCGCCCGAAAAGTTTTCTTTTATACGAGTCTGACATTTGCGGGGCGCGCAATGATTCCGATGTTTCTGGGCGTTGCAGCTCTCGCTTATTTCGGTCCGAACGAATCTCCAACGGCCGCGATGCCGAAGCTGCTCGGAATTGTAACGCCGCGCGGGTTTCTAGGACTTCTGGTGGCGGGGATGCTGGCGGCTTCGATGTCAACTTATAGCGCGTATTTGCTGGCGTGGAGCTCGGTCATCACGCGCGATGTCATCGCCTGTCTGCGTCCAAATGATTTCGATGAACGCAAGACGATTTTTATCACCCGAATCTTTGCCGGATTGATCGGTTTGTTTCTTTTGATCTTCGGGCTTTGGTACAAAATTCCAGATACCGCTTTTCAGTATCTTTTCATCACGGGCGCGATGTATACGGCGGGCGCGCTTGGATGTGTTGCCGCCGGACTCTATTGGACGAAAGCAAACAACGTCGGTGCGTATTCCGCTCTCGGGCTCGGCGCAGTTGCGCCGGTACTCTTTCTGCTGCTGGAAAAATCGCGTGAGACGCTCCCGACATGGCTCGCAATCTTTACCGATGTCAACGTCTCCGGGCTGCTCAGTTTTGTGCTGGCTGCGTCAGGTATGTATTTTGGCTCAATTCTGACGCAGCGCTCATCACCGCCACGTGCGATTGTGGGAGGAGAAAATAAATGAATAACGGTGTAATCATCTGGCTTGTCATCTTCGCTATCGCCGCCGCCGGCTTTTTCGTAATTGCGGCAATTGTGTCGGTCAAAGGTTTTGCCGATCTGCGCACATAATTACAGCATTCCAAACATCGAGATGACCCGAATAGTAAGTTAGGAAAAGATCCCGAGAGTTTTTCCGAATAAATATGGATGGAATAAAACACGAGGCCGAAAATCTGCGCGAGACTCTGATCAAACTGAGGCGCGAGATCCACGCTGAGCCTGAATACGGTTTTTGCGAATACAAAACTGCGAAACTTGTCGCCGAGACTCTTAAGAACTTAAAGGCGAAAGTTACGGAAGGCGTGGCAAAAACGGGTGTGGTGGCGGAAATCGGAGAGGGCGGGCCCGTGGTGGCGATTCGCGCGGATATGGATGCTCTGCCGATTCAGGAAGAAACCGATTTGCCGTTTGCTTCGCGGGTGCAAAAAATGATGCATGCTTGCGGGCACGACGCACACACGACTTGCGCGCTCGGCGCGGCGATGATTCTGGCGCGGCGGAACCTCAAAGGCAGAGTCCGCTTTCTCTTTCAGCCATCGGAAGAGCAGAAAGATGCAGAGGGAAAAAGCGGGGCAATGCGAATGCTGGAAGAAAACGTGCTCGAAGGCGTTTCCTCAATTATCGCACTCCACACAAAACCGCTTCCTGTCGGTTCAATCGGCGTCACGACGGGCGCGGCACTTGCGGCAAACGACACCATCAAAATCACAATTCGCGGACGCGCTTCGCACGGCGCTCACCCGGAAGAGGGAATTGACGCAATCGCCACTTCCGTTCAAGTAATAAGTGCTATTCAGCAAATTGTTTCGCGTCGCCTGCCCGCTGTTTCTCCGGCGGTCATTAGTATCACGACGATAAACGGCGGAATCAAGGAAAACGTGATTGCCGAACAGGTCGAACTCGGCGGGACGATTCGCTCTACGGGCGGAGCTGCACGACAAAAATTGATTGCCGAAATTGAGCGCTCTCTCGATGTCGGGCGCGTTCTCGGCGCAACATGCGAACTGGAAATTTTTGAAGGCTATCCGGTAACGATGAATGATTCCGCCGTAACCGAAGTGATACGCGCGTCGGCGCGCGAATTACTCGGCGCGGAAAAGGTAATCGAGACGCTTTTCGATCCCTGGGCGGAAGATTTCGGTTATCTAACGGCACAAATACCTGGCGCAATGTTCTGGCTTGGCGTAACCAGCGAGCGTGTGCCGAATCCTGTTTGGCACAGCTCGAAATTCGACTTGGATGAAGATGCTTTGGCTGTCGGAGCGTCGGTTTTAGCGGCAACCGCCGAAAGATTGCTCAAAAAATATTTATGAACAGAAGAAAATTTTTATCTGCCTCAACTGTCGGAATGAGTGGATTGATTGCCACTCCTTCACCTGTTTTAAGCCAAAGGAGAAACAGCAGTTTAAAACCAGAACAAGCAAATAAACTTGCGGGAATGTCTCTGAAAGAACTTCGCGAAAAATACCGCCGCGATTTGTTCGAGAGTTTTCTTCCGTTTATGGACAAATACGTGATTGATCACAAATACGGCGGTTTTATGTGTTTGACCGATTACACGGGCGAGCGCGAAAGCGATAAAAAACTGAGCTGGTTCGAGGGTCGCGGGAGTTGGGTCTATGCATTTCTCTATAACAATCTAGCGCGCGAGCGGAAATATCTGGACGTAGCGCGAAAATCACTCGAATTTGTTCTTAAATCGAAGCCGAAAAACGAGGACGAATTGTGGTCAAAGGAACTGACGCGCGACGGCAAGCCGCTGACGCCGCCGGACGG
>JACDAY010000156.1 GCA_013695195.1 Blastocatellia bacterium
GAAGCTGATCTCCATCGCGGACGGCCGCGAGCGATCTTTCTACCGCAGGATCGATATCACCGAAGAGCGTGGAGATGCTGCCGCCCTGCATATCCGCCGCGCTTCGGCCTGTGATCTCGGCTGCTGCGGCGTTGAAGGTATAAATATTTCCGTCCAGATCGGTCGTAATGAGCCCGGAGCGGATCGATTCGATGATCCTTTCATGCAGAGCCCGAAGGCTTGCCAGGCTTTTCGTGGCTTCCACCAACTGCACGCCGGACGACCTGCTTTCCGAAAGCTTCGATGCCAGCAGCCCGACCACCAGAAATGCAACCGCGTGAAAGCTGACTATCTGTATCATCTTCGCTGTTGTGTGAGTCGCGCCGGAAGATTCGATAATACCGGCGTTAGCCAGTAAACCAAGGCCCGTAAATAATAAAATACACACCAGCGCCATCAAAAGCGTCGCCAGCGACCGGAAAAACAAGCTCGCAACGCTGATCAGGACAATATACAACGTGATATACGGCGACGAAAGATCGCCCGTTTGCCACACAAGCCATGTGATCAAAAGGCCGTCGAGCGCAAATTGCGTTCGAATCTGCCACCTCGGTTTTTTGCTCAGCCGCAGAAAGAGAAAGTAAACGATAGTCAGTCCGATCGAAACGATAAAGCCGAGAAAAAGGCCTTGTGGAAATCTGTCGATCGAGAGGTCGACCCGGGCGCTGTACCATATCCACGTCGTTACCGTTAATAGAAAGATGACGACCAGCCGCCCAAGTACCAGCGTCTGAACATTGTGCATTTGACTGGAATTTGCGAAACGGTTTTTTTCGTTTAAACTAAACATATTCGGCCGAATAGCTATATGGACACGTCAGGTAACGAAAACAATTCATCGCAGTTTGAACAGCGTCCGTGGGGAAGCTTTACGATTCTGGACGAAGGCGAAGACTACAAAGTTAAACGGATCGAAGTACGGCCGGGAAAACGGCTGAGCTACCAAAGGCATTCCAAACGCGCGGAACATTGGTTCGTCGTCCGCGGCACAGCTAAAGTAACATTAAACGGCATCGAATTTCTAGTCAAAACCGGCGATGCGACAGATATAGCAATCGGCGCTGCACACCGGGTGGAAAATCCCTCACCGGCAGACCTTCTTATTTTCATCGAAATACAGACGGGATCGTATTTTGGCGAGGACGATATAGAAAGGCTGGAAGACGATTTCGGACGGTAATCATTGAAGAGCGGCTCTGCCCCCGCTCTTAAATTTCCAGTATCAATCTAACAGCATCCAATAAATTTTCGGCGATTATATCCGGCGTCCTTTCGAGATCACGTATATGGCGTCGCCCATACCCGGTTTTGACCATTGCGGTTTTTATTCCCGCATTAAAGCCTGTTTCCACGTCGATCTTTTTATCTCCGATCATCCATGAATCCGGCAAAGTAACGGAAAAATCGCTGCACGTCGCCTCAATCATTCCCAAACTCGGTTTTCTGCATTTACAGCCGTCGCAGGGAAGATGCGGGCAGAAATAAAACGCATCGATCGCGCCATCGAGCTCCGACTGGAGCTTTTCGTGAATCGTGTGCATTTCGGTTTCGGTGTAAATATTTCGGCCTATTCCCGATTGATTCGTAACGACAATTATCAAAAAGCCGCGATTTTTGAGCAAGGAAATCGCCTCTGCAGTGTAATCGAAAATCCGCAAATCCTCGACCCTGGAAAGAAAATTGACCTCCTCGATCAGCGTGCCGTCTCGGTCGAGAAATACTGCGGGCCTTGTTTGCGTATTATTTTTCATTCTGATCCACGGCCAAAGTCTCTTCACAGATATTAAAGACATCGGCTACTGAAATCCGGGTCATGCAGCGATGATCGATCGGGCAATCGCGGAGCATGCACGGGGAGCATTCTACATCCTTTCGGATAACCGTCGCATTTGCGGAGAATGGCCGAGTCGTTACGGGATTTGTCGGGCCGAAAATTACTGCTGTCTGCGTCCCGACGGCGGGCGCAAGATGGGCAAGGCCCATGTCGTTTGCGACAAGCATGTCAATCACGCTTAAAATTGCCGCAGCTTCCGCCATATCGGTTTTGCCCGTAAGAATGATTGGTTTTATTCGTGCAAACTCGAAAACTTCGTTTGAAACATCTGCTTCATCTTTTGAGCCGATGAGAACGACATTAGCGTCCAGTTCGGCTTGAAATCTGTCATTCAAAGCAGCGTAATTTTCCGTGCCCCACCTTTTTGCACGCGAATTCGCCGATCCGACACCCAAAGCTATAGTTTTTCGGCTCGTATCGACGCCCGCTTCACTCAACATTTTACGTGCATTAGCCTTTCGCTCTTCCGATATTTCCAAGCGCGAGTCGAGTTCCGAGTGCAGAACAGAATCGGTGCCGAGAAAACGTTTTTCTATTTCGGCAATTAGATTTATATAATAATAAACTTCGTGCCGCTTTTCCTTCCATTCCGGAACCGGGAGCGGATCGGTCAACAATAAACCGCGCAGGTCTTTATTATAGCCGATTCTTCGCGGTATTCGGGCAAGCGACGCGGTTAACGCCGATTCGAACGAATTCGGCAGCAACACGGCGAGATCAAAGCCGAACTCACTCAGAACCCGTGACTGAACGGACACATTTTTAAATGGCGAACCTGCTTTTTCAAAGGTAACAATTTCATCGATAAACACAGCATCTCTGAATATGCTTTCGGCCCAGGATCGCGTATGAAGAACAATGCCCGCGTCCGGGAAGATGCGGCGCAGCTCCCGCAAAGCCGGGATCGTCATGATCGCGTCGCCGATCCAATTTGTGCCGCGAACTACAATATTCATCTCAGTAGGCAGCAGCAGTAGGCAGGTGGCGGTCGGCTCTTTCCTGCCCACTGCTACTGCCTCCTGCCACTAGAATAATGTCTTCAGCCCTTCGTCCAAACCGATCTCAGGCTTCCAGTCCAACTCCTGCTTAACCAGGCTCAAATCTGAAATATAGTTCATCGGCACAGGAGCGGGCATCGGAGTTTCATTATCCAATACAGCCTGCAGGCCCGATACTTCTTCGAGCTTCGTTACAAGGCCGCTCAAGCTCAGCGTATTTTCACGTCCGCCGCCGAGATTGTAAAGCCCGTGGCGGATCACAGAATCGGCAAAAGTTTGACAAGCAGCGGAAAAATCATCGACGTGGAGCAGGTCGCGTCGCGGCGTTCCGTTTGCGCTCAAACGTAAAACCTCGCCTTTATTAACACCGTCAGCATAGTGGCCGACAAAATTCGGCTGACTGCCCTCACTCAACGGCGCATACACTGTGGAAAGCCGAAAAATGCACGACCTGAAACGATTTTGATGCGCATAAAATTCTACATATTTTTCTGCTATAAGCTTTGACCATTCGAGCGCCGTCTGGCCGGAAAAAAGCGTCTGGCATGTTTCAGGGACTTCAACAAAATTATCAGCGAAGCGGCCGTAAACGTCCTTTGTCGAGGCGAAGATGAATACCGAATTCTCACGCATCCTGCGGAGTATATTGATCGTGCCCTCCACATTTGTAAGAAAGACCTCGTCTGCGGCGTCGGGCGATTTATCCA
>JACDAY010000020.1 GCA_013695195.1 Blastocatellia bacterium
TATCCGAATGACAAAGAATCGTACGGAATGCCGGAAGCCGCCAAAAAGGAGATGACCGCGTGATACCTCAATTGCCTGCTGAAACGTACGAAAAGATCGTCGCGCTATGCCGAAAATACAGAATTCGCGAGCTAAGTCTTTTCGGCTCACGCGTGCGCGGCGACTTTAACGATGCGAGCGATTATGATTTCCTGGTCGATTTTTTCCCCGACGCTCGAATCGGGCTCTTCGAATTCTCCGGTATTCAAATCGAACTTCAAGATATGCTTGGACATCGTGTCGATCTTGTTCCGAAGATTGGTTTGAAACCGATTATCAAAAATCGGGTATTGTCCGAAGCAAAGATCATTTATGAGGGATGAGCGTCTTTACCTCCAAGATATCAGGGATGCGGCCGGCTCAATCGAACAGTTTCTCAAGCATGTTTCCGAAACTGATTTTCTCGGCAGCGACCTGTTGCAAAGCGCGGTAATTCAAAAATTCTTAGTGATCGGCGAAGCGGCTTCAAAGATTTCCGAGGGCGTCAAATTCCGTAATTCCGATATTCAATGGAAAAAGATAATCGGAATCCGCAATATTCTGGTGCATGTTTATTTCGCTGTAAATTGGGGCTTGATTTGGAAAACGGTGAGTGATGACATCCCGGTCCTGAAGGAAAGAATTACTTCGATACTCCAAAGCGAGTATCCGGAATCTGACAACGAACGAGTGGAATAATGGAAATCATCAATCGACGGCAAAGAATGGCCTCAATTGCTCGAAAGCTGCGGCGTGATACAAAAACAGTCGGCTTTGTTCCGACCATGGGCGCTTTGCATGAGGGACATCTGGCGCTCATAAAAGAAGCCAGGAAGATGTGCGATGTCGTAATCGTTTCTATTTTTGTGAATCCGGCGCAATTCGGCGCAGACGAAGACTTTGAAAAGTATCCGCGCGACCTGACGGCTGACGCCTGCCTTTTGACCGAATACGAAGTCGATTATATCTTTGCCCCGGAAACACCGGAAATTTACGGCGAAGGCTTTTCGACCTATGTCTATGTCGAAGGTTTAACGGAAACTTTGGAAGGAGCGTCGCGGCCCGGACATTTTCGCGGTGTTGCGACTGTCGTAACGATACTTTTTAACACGATCCGGCCTGATTTCGCCTTTTTTGGACGAAAGGACGCCCAGCAGGTTGCTCTGATCAAACGCCTTACAAGAGATCTGGGTTTTGAAACGGAGATTGTCGTGATTCCGATAGTTCGCGAGGAATCCGGGCTGGCGATGTCTTCCCGCAACGCGTATCTGACCCCTGAACAACGCAAAAAAGCATCGGTCATGTATGAGGCTCTGCGTGAAGCAAAGATCGCTTTCAAAAACGGTGAACGAAATGCGTCGAAACTAGCTGAAATTGTACGGCAAAAGGTAGAATCCGAGCCGATTGCCCGCATCGATTACGTCGCCCTGGTAAATGGCGCTTCGCTCGAACCCGTTGAGAGGATTGACGATAGCGAAGTTTTAGTAGCCATCGCCGTTCGATTTGGTAATATCCGGCTGATCGATAACATCATTCTTAACAGGGGACAGTAGGTGGCATCAAACTTGCATCTAAAAAATACTGAAACGTCGTAGGTGGCGTTTTCAAAATTTATGAGAATCTTAAAGAATTTCATCGCCGTTTTTAGTTTTATCGCTGCTTCTTCTTTTGCTGCCTCGGCGCAGACTGCGCTAACTTCGCTGGACAATGCAACAATTGATTTGCAGGGTCAAAAGGGCAAGGTAGTCATTCTGGCCATCGGTGCAAGCTGGCTTCCGCTTTCAGGCAAGCAGGCTGAATATACTAACACTTTGGCTCAAAAATATGCGGGCAGAAATGTTGTTGTATATTTTATCGCGACAGATTCAACTTCCTCGAAATCGAAAAATTTCGCAAGTAATGAAAATGTTCTAAAATTCGGCAACGCCAACAAAGTTACAGTTCCGATCCTCCGCGATTCCG
Organism: Blastocatellia bacterium; assembly: GCA_013695195.1. GTDB lineage: Bacteria > Acidobacteriota > Blastocatellia > Pyrinomonadales > Pyrinomonadaceae > OLB17. The sequence goes on from JACDAY010000020.1 coordinate 1,981, forward strand.
ATGGAGTTCTGACGTTTAAAAAATTCAGCATTGACCAGATTCCGTCTTTCGTGATCCTGGACAAACAGGGTAATCAATCGGGCAATGTTTTCGGCGGTATCGATCCGAAGTACGATATTACTGTGCCGATCTCAAAGGCCGTTGATAGGCTTTTGTAAGATATAATTCAATTTTATTAAAAAAGAGGCTGTATTAAGAGTCTGCTTTTGTGGCTGAAAGCCATGAATTTAATAGCGTCGGGTGTAACCCGACGACTCAATGAACCATTTGCCGTGTCCCTGAAAGGGACAAATTAGCCTCGATTAGTTCGACGCTTTCAGCGTCGGAACGCTTGTAGGCAACGTCATGTCGGGATGCTCCCGACGCTATTAAATTTGTCCGCTTCGCGGACTTCAATGACTTTTCAGACAGCCTCTTTTTTTTAATTGGGCAAATTTTATACTTTATAATTTTTCACTTCGAAATAGCTGATAGCTGAAAATTGACAGCTGATAATTTTGGAGGGTTTAATTTTCAACTATAAGCTATCAGGTTTCAGCTATTCCGAAGTGGTATTCTTAACAAAACGATATAGGAGACTGATCGGCAACCCCACCACATTCCAATAATCGCCCTCGATTCCCTCAATAAACAACGCCGCCTGGGCCTGAACTGCGTATGCTCCTGCTTTGTCGAGCGGATCGCCCTTTTCAGCCAAAAAATCGATCTCGACGTTATTCATTTCGGAAAATTTAACGCGCGTATTTTGAATGCCAACCTGCGTTTTGCCATTGTTTACTATCGCTACCCCGGTTAAAACCTCGTGCCAGTTTCCTGAAAGCATTTTTAACATTCGCTTGGCATCGTCCAGATCCAACGGTTTTCCGATAATTTGTTTGTCGATAACGACTGTCGTATCCGCTCCGAGAACGATCTCACCTGCGTGCCGTTCCGCGATCGTTTCGGCTTTCGTTTTCGCCAAACGTTGTACGTAACCGGCAGGCGATTCGCCGGCCAATTCGCTCTCATTGATATTGGGAATATCCGTATCGAACTCCCAACCGACAGATTGAAGAATTTCGGCCCTTCGCGGGCTGCCCGACGCCAAAACCAGTTTCGGTAGTTTAATTATTGAGCGTGTACCATTTAGCATTTATTTCTGTTCTCGTTTAAGATAATAGTTTATAAAGGCTAAATGACAAATGCAGAGTGTCTTTCGTTCACTACCGCAGGTTTTCAAGGATTTTGAGGACAACGAAGCCGCAAATGAGGCGATTGTCTTTGCGGCGTGGCGCAGGATTTCCGGCGATTCTCTTGGCAGTCATGCTGTCCCGGTCAGTCTTGAGAAAAAGAGGCTCACCATTGCGGTGTCGAGTGAGACGTGGAAGAAACAGGTGGAAGATCTGAGCGGTCATATGATCTTCCTGTTAAATGCGACGCTCGGCTGTTCGCTGGTAACATTCATCGAATTCCGTGTAGATGCAAAAGCTGTTAAAAAAGAAGGTCGGAAAGCTTTGGCAAACAGGTTTTCGGAAGCGGAATATAATGAAATTGCAATGAAGGAGATTACGGCAGGCATTCATCTCGCCGCGAAAGCAATTACTGACAAAAACCTTCGAAATCAATTTCTGTTGGCTGCCGGAAGCAGCCTCGTAAGGAAAGCCCTGTCAGAACCACCTGCGATAGCGGATGGCTTAACAAATTAGTTCAAAGTTCAAAGGTTGAACTTTGAACTTTGAGCATGGAACCTTTGTACATATGGACGTTAGACAAATTGCAAAATTGGCTCATCTGGAAATTACTGAAGAGGAAATTGAGCTTTACACTCCGCAAATGACCGAAATTGTAAATTACATAGAGCAGCTTAATGAGCTTGAAACCGATAACATCGAGCCGATGCTGGGCGGCTTGACCGAAGAAGGCAAAGCAACTGACACCGGCCGCGACGATTTAGTAAAAACCTCTCTCGGACAGGAATCAGCTCTCAGCGAGGCACCGGCTGGTGTTGCGGGCCATTTTCAGGTTCCGAAAGTTTTATGAAGTTTTTGTCAGTAAGCGATAAGCGATTAGCAATAAGCAGTAAGCAATTAGCATTCAGCAGCCGTCATTCATCCGGTCGTCGACAAGGATTTTGCATTCTTGCTCATCGCTTACTGCTTACTGCATACTGCATACTGCTCACCTCATGCTTACTTTCCTGCAGCGTTCCAAATCTCGAACCCGCCAATTGCATCGAAGCTCGAGGCGTCGTCAAGGAATTTTATTCGTTCCACTTTGGCAACGATATGAGATTTACAAAGGAAAACCTCAAACTGCGCGCAGAGTTTTTGACCCCGGAATTCACCGCCTCACTACAGAATGAACAAATGAATGGTGATGTTTTCACAACCGGCTCGGATGACTTTGCTAAAGCCTTTCGAGTTGGCGAATGTGCGGCGGTCTCACTCGAAGAAACTATCTTTCAAGTCATTCTATTCTGGCGCGATGATGTCCGAAGCGAACAGAAGGTAATAATGGTCGGAATGATAAAATACAATGGAAAGTGGCTGATAAATAGGGTGCTTTACTGATTAATATGACGATTCGAACCATTATCGAAAAAGCTTTGAATAATGCGGTAAAGCTAAACCCGCAGCTTAACTCATTCCTTTCTATTGAGAATGAACACGCCCTTGCACAAGCTGATACGTTGGACGCCGGCACTGACGATCTTTCTTTAAAGGGCTTTCCGATAGCGGTCAAAGATAATATCTGCACAAAGGGAATGCAGACGACATGCGGATCAAGGATTCTTCAAAACTATCAAGCGCACTTTAATGCGACCGCTATTGAGAAGCTCAATGCGGCAGGAGCAATAGTCGTCGGCAAAACGAATATGGACGAGTTCGCGATGGGTTCATCGAACGAAAGCTCGGCGTTTGGCCCGGTCAAAAATCCGTGGGATATTACACGCGTGCCAGGCGGAAGCTCGGGCGGCTCGGCGGTTGCGGTGGCTTCGGGCGTTGTCAGAGCGGCGTTGGGCTCGGAAACCGGCGGGTCCGTTCGTCAACCGGCTTCGCTCTGCGGAATTGTCGGATTTAAACCCACTTACGGGCGCATTTCCCGTTACGGACTGGTTGCTTTTGCCTCGTCGCTGGATAACATCGGAATTTTCGGCCAAACCGTGAGAGATACCGCAGGCGTTTTGGGCGTGATCGCCGGGCGTGACGAACGCGACTCTACATCTGCAAATGTCGATGTTCCGGATTATCTCGCAGAAATAAATAATGAAATCAGCGGCAAGCTTATTGGTGTTCCGCACGCTTTATTTGGCGAAGGCCTGGACAGCGAAGTCCGGGCGTCGGTCGAGCAATCCATAGAAAATTTTAAGAATTTGGGCGCGGAGATCGTCGATATCGAATTGCCGCACGCGAAATACGGCATCGCGGTTTACTACATAATTGCCACTGCCGAAGCATCGTCGAATCTTGCACGATACGACGGAGTTCGTTACGGATTCCGTGCCGAAGAAACCGCTGCATTGCGCGAAATGTATTTCAAAACCCGCGAGGAAGGCTTTGGCGAGGAAGTAAAACGCCGGATTATGCTGGGAACTTATGTTCTTTCCAGCGGCTATTACGATGCGTATTACGCAAAAGCTCAAAAAGTCCGCTCTTTGGTTAAACAGGATTACGAGCACGCCTTCACGAAATGCGATGCGATCATCACGCCGACTTCCCCGTCGGTCGCATTTAAGCTTGGAGAAAAATCTCGCGATCCGCTCGCTATGTATCTGAACGATGTCTATACCGTTTCGGCAAACCTTGCAGGTGTTCCCGCCATCAGCGTTCCGTGCGGAATTTCGAGCGAGGGTCTGCCTATCGGCCTACAGTTGACCGGAAATTTTTGGTCGGAAAACACGCTGCTAAATCTTGCATCAAGATACGAAGAACATTTCCCTCTCGGCGCAAAGCCGAAGATATTTGCGGAGTAAAGTAGGGCGGAAACGCGACAGTTATGGAGCGTGTCTCTTGCCGCGATGATAAAAACACGCTCGTTCACACTCGCGTTTCTCCCGCAGCTCAGTTCGCGCTACTTCGTTATCCCCACCTGGCTTAAGGCATAGGCGTAATCAAACGCCACTTCCTTTAGCTTGTCGTATCGACCCGACGCTCCGCCGTGGCCTGCTGACATATTTGTTTTTAAAAGAACGATGTTGTCGCCCGTTTTCATTTCCCGAACTTTCGCGGCGAATTTCGCACCTTCCCAATATAGAACCTGGCTGTCATAAAGCGAGATCTCAACCAGCATATTCGGGTAATTTTGTGCCTTGATATTTTCGTAGGGCGAATATTTAATCATATAATCCCACGCTTCTTTTTCGTTAGGATTTCCCCATTCGATCCACTCGCCAGTGGTCAGCGGCAGCTCGCCGTCGAGCATCGTGTTCATCACATCGACAAACGGAACCTGCACTATCGCCGCCTTAAATGTTTCGGGCGACATGTTGACAACGCCGCCCATCAGCAGCCCGCCGGCGCTGCCGCCCTGGATAACCAGCCTGTCGCTCGACGTATATTTATTGGAAACAAGCCACTTAGCCGAATCGATAAAGTC
>JACDAY010000184.1 GCA_013695195.1 Blastocatellia bacterium
GGCCGGTGTCGTGCCCACCCCTTCGATCGTTGCGATCAGCGGATCGACCGCCTGGCCTTCGGATCCGGGCAAAAAACGAAAAGTGCAGCCGACCTTGAAATCGCCCGCTGCTCCGCGGATCATTTTCCCGTCGGCCCAGATCCGCCCCACCGACGCTGCCTCGCGGCACGATAGCGCCACCGCGAAACTGGCTGAATAACTATACACCACCGTCTCGGGCTGGCTCTTGCCGTCGCCCTGCAATTCGCTGGTTTCGGTGAGGTCGGTCGCCCACACCACCGTCCCCGCCACCCGCATCGTGCCGTACAGGCGCGGGATCATCGATCCGTAGGATGAGGTCTGGACGCTGAGATCGCCGAGGCGCGGGCCCCGCCGCGGTCCGCCGCCAAGCAATTGTTGGTCGATCGACTGGCCGATGACCGTTCCGATCAACCCCCCGATTGGCCCGCCCAGCGCGGTTCCGGCGGTACTCAGGATCAACGTCGCCATCAGCTGTTCCCACGAATCGCTCGAACCCGCCGGCGATAAGTGGCGACCACCGACCACGCCGGGGGGCCCGGAGTCTCGACCACTCCGCGCCGGGCGTCGGCGTGGACGAAACCCGCAGGCGTCCGGACCGCCAGGTGATATTGGTCGGTCGCAACTCGGATCAGCATCAGGTCGCCCGCCCGCTGCTGCGATGGCGGCACGCGGCGAAATCCGCTCGCCAGCCCGGCCATTAATTCGCGCCGATGGTCCCCGCTGAGCCGATAGTCGCGGCGGATCTTTGCCCCATCGATACAGTGGGCGATCATCGCCAGCCCGAGGCAGTCGAGGCCCAGCTGCGGATCGCGTCCCTGCGCACGAAATCGAGTCCCGATCAGGCTCCTGGCCCGATCGACGGCGTCATTGCTCATCGCTCAGGCTCCTGGATATCGGGTCAGCAGATCATTGCCGGGCAGGTGGGGTTCACCGCGAAAGTTCTCGCCATTGTTTCTCCATCGGATTCCTTGATCCCCAGCCCGCGCTCAATCGCCGCCGGGAGCATGCCCGGCTCGGCGCTATAGTCGACCCCGCCGATCGCCAGCGTGGCGTCATGGCTGGTCATCCCGAACCCAGCCCCGTCGCGCCGCTCGACCCGCCAGCAGAAGGCCAGGCTGGTCAGCGGCCCCGCCAGCATCTCGCGCATCTCAAGCTTCCCGTATTTCGATCAACGGAACGCTCGGCGCTTCACCCGCCAGGAAGCTCGCGCGGTTGATGTCCAGCCGGTCCTCGGCAAACCGCACCGGCGTGTCGAACAGGAACCCCGCCCGAACGTCGACCCCGACCGCAGGCGGGGACGAGAGCTGCACTACCCCGCGATCGACGAGCGACCAGCCAGTTAATTGCTCCACAGCGCCGATTGAGACCCGAACGCTTCCCGCCACCGGCCGGGTAATCCGCCGCACCTCGCCCTCGGCATAACTTTTGCGCAACGCAAACTGCGTCGCCGCGCCATCCCCTAATCCAAGCATCTGATCATCCGCCGTCGGCACCCCGCGCATCGCGTTCGAGCTATGGTCGAACGGGTCGCGGAACCGGAACCCCACCGCCGCGCCGCGCCGCGCGCGGAAGAAAGCGATCAACGTCCCCAGCTCGTCATCCCCGCGTACTCCTGGCCCGGCGTCGAACCGCAACCGTGCCTGTTGCCAATTGGCGTTGCGCGATTCATGCCCGCTCGCGCTGGTCACGACATTGGTTGAAAAGCCCGGCGATGCGCTCGCCTCGGCGCCGATCGCGATCGGAAAGTCCACATCCTCGAACGGCGTCACATCGTCATCCTTTCCAAACAGCGTCAGACCGTCGCGCAGCACTTGCGGCATCGCCCAAATGAAAGTTTCGGCAATCCCGTCGCGCTGCACTTCGCGCGCCGCGGCAACGATCGCCGACCAGTCGCCATCCCCGGCCGCGAACCCGCTAAAATAATGCTGCTCTGCGATCGGATAGCCGAGCGATGCGGTGATTGCCGCCCGCGCCACCATGCTCAGGTCGCGCCGTCCGCCGGTGACCCATTCATAATCCTCGGTTTGCAGCACATCGAACGCCGGACTCGCCCAGCCGCTCGGCAAATTCGCGCGGCGGATCTCGGGCGAGGCTGGATCGAGCGCGCCGGGCAAATAGACCAGCAGGTGCGTCTGTGCCCCGCTCGCCGCGGCAATTGCCTGGGTCGAGCTTGCAAGCAACGTCCCGGCCGCCTCGAGCAACGCAATTTCCTGCGGTCGCGCGTCCCGGCGCCCCGCCGACACTGCTTAGCAAACTAGTCAGCATGCTTCCCAGCCCGCTCCCCGCGCCGCCCTGCGCGCCCGGTGCCAGCACCGACCTGAGCGCCGCCGCGGCAATTTCGCCCAGCGCGGTCAGGGCGACGCGCTTTAGATCGTCGAACCCGAATTTGCCGGTGGCGATCGCCCGCGACAGCGCACTTTCGATCACCCGGCCGGCGCGGTTGACCCCCGCCGCCAGCGGCCCTTCGAGCTCGCCGCGCATTTGCGCCACATCGCGCGAAAATGCCGACGTGTCGGTGCGCACGCGAAGCACTAGCTCCTCGATATCCTGGTCCATCAGTCTCTCCGATCGGGAAAGCGCTCGATCAGCGCGTCGATCCTGTTCTTGTCTGGCGGGTCGCATGAATCCGGCGGCGCCAGCGCTCCCGCCAATTCAGCCGGGGTCGCCCCCCAAAAATCATCGGGTCGCCAGCCGAGTCCCAACGCCGCCGCCTGCCACGCCCGCGCCGCCGCCTCGCCAAAAGTCGATTGGGTTCCAAATGTTGACTGAGTCATTGCCCCTGCAGGATCTGCCCCAGCAGCACTCGCAATTGCGGTGTCACATTGGCCAGCCCGGTCGCGACGATCGCCTCACCAATCCGCTCCCGCGTGATCGCCTCGGGCCGCCCCGCCGACACATGGTCGAACAACGCCGCAATCTCGCTCAAGCTCAGCTTCCCGTCCGTCGCCCGCTCGACCAGCGCGAACGAAAACTTTGCGCGACGATAGGACTGCCAAGGCGTCGAAAACCGCTGCCGGCTCAGCCCTGAGTCAAAAGGAAAAGGGAAAGCCAAAACCTAAGGGCAAATGACTCACGGCCCGGATTTCACTCCGGGCTGGAGCCATTCAATCCGCTTGGCTCAAAGTACGACTTTGAGCCAGACCCCCCACCCCCCCAGATGGCGTTGCCCAGCGTC
>JACDAY010000200.1 GCA_013695195.1 Blastocatellia bacterium
GACATCGGCACGTTTTTATATTTTTTCATTAAAGCTTTAATGCTTGCCAAATGATCGCATAAAGAAAAATCAACTTGCAAAACACCTCGTTCAATCATTTCTAAAACTTTCTGCTCGCCATCGGAAATATTGTGGAGCAAAAAACATGCTTCTGTTATCACAGCTTCACATGTCAAATAAGGCACGGGTAAATTCGCGGCTTGTTCCCTAGTCCATTCGTGCCATTGGTCTCTATCGTAAATCAAGCCGACGATAACGCCGGTATCGGCAATCACGCGAGCGTTATTGGTCATCTTCTAATATCCGTTTTCTCGCTTGAAGGGCCTTCTTTTCAGCACTCTTTTTACCCAAATCTCTCAAATATTCTTTATTGACAGATAAATCCGTCGGCAAACCACTCTTAATTGAACCGATCAGATCAGGAGCAATGTCAAAAATCGTTTTGAAAGGTTTTAGATCATTTGTTAGATTAGTTTTTTGGGTATTCCGCGGCCTGCCGTTTTTTCGTTTCCGAACTGTTTCGAGGTCTTTTTGTGCAATCATATAAACGCTGGCGAATTTATTTGCTCTGAGTTTCCCTTGCTCGATTAAAGCAATTACTCGGCGCCTGCTTACGCCTAGAATTTCACTTACTTGTTTAGTTGTTAGTAATTCCATTTCCTACCTCAAAGACAGTTTAATGCTTCTTGCGAAACTATGCAAATGTCGGTATACTTTCTCCACCAGCGGAGTTTGTTTGTAACCGTAACGAATGACAGGCTATCTAAAATCAAAAACGACGCTGTTTACAGAGAATTTGGCGAAATATTCAACCAGATAAAAATAATATAGAAATAAAATGTCTAAGCACTACCACCTAATCGGAATTTGCGGAACGGCGATGGCGTCGCTTGCGGGGATGCTGCAGGCACGCGGGCACACGGTCACGGGTTCCGACCAGAATATATATCCTCCAATGTCCACGCAGCTCAAAGCTCTCGGTATCGAGATCATGCAGGGCTATAATGCGAAAAATGCCGATGTCGAAGCGGACTGCACGATTGTAGGAAACACTATTTCGCGCGGTAATCCCGAGCTCGAGGAAGTTTTGAACCGCAAGCTGTTTTACCGTTCGCAGGCGGAGACGGTAAAAGAAGAATTTATACGCGGGCGGCGTTCGCTGGTCGTCGCCGGGACTCATGGGAAAACGACGACGACGAGCATTGCGGCGTGGGTGATGGAGGTCGGCGGGCTTAATCCGGGCTTTCTTGTAGGCGGAATTGTCCAGAATTTCGACGCGAGCTTTCGCGTAACGGACAGCGATTATTTCGTCATCGAAGGCGATGAATACGACACTGCATACTTCGATAAAAAACCGAAATTCATGCATTATCTGCCGGAAATTGCGATCGTAAATAATATCGAATTCGATCATGCCGATATCTATGACGACATTGAAGACATAAAATGGGAATTTTCACGACTTATGAATCTCGTTCCGGGGAACGGGCGTTTAATTATTGGAATCGACTCACTCGTCGCCGCCGAAGTCCTTGCCGAAATGCAGAGCAAGCTTAATACGAACGTCGAGACATTCGGGCTGTCGGACGCCGCGAAATGGCAGGCCCGTTATATTGATTTTACAGGCGACACAACGCGGTTTACCGTTTTCAAAGACAGCCATAGCTGGGGCGAATTCGAAACACATTTGATCGGCGAATTCAATGTGCGTAACTGCCTCGCCGTCATTATCGCGGCCGACGCCTGGGGAATCTCGAAAGAGAAAATGCAGAAAGCTTTTCGGACGTTCAAATCTGTCAAGCGGCGTGTCGAAATTCGCGGGACGATAGGCGGCGTTACGATAATCGACGATTTTGCCCATCACCCGACCGCCGTCGAGGAAACCCTGAAAGCTCTGCGTATGAAATACTACGGCCACCGCCTGATCGCCGTATTCGAGCCGCGCTCCTGGTCGTCCCGCCTCGCCGTTTTTCAGGAGCCGTATGCTAAAGCCTTTGTATACGCCGATTACGTCATAATCGCCGACGTTTTTAACACATCAAAAGCTAGCGAGCTCGGCAAAGTCCTCGACACCGAAGAGCTTGTTAGAGGAATTGAAATGCAGGGCAAACCAGCAATGACACTGCCGGACGCCGATTCTATCGTTGCCCATCTCACCCCGGAATTGAAAGAAGGCGACGTCGTTGCAATAATGTCGAACGGCGGCTTCGGCGGTATTCACGACAAGATTTTGGAAGTGTTGAAGAAAACGCCGGAAGTTCGATAGTCAGCGCTAAAATAAGGCGGTCAACAGTTTCGCTGTGTTCATTTACTTTTCGGCCGTTCGGTGCTTCAATAGATATAGGTCTTTTGAGACAAATCCAGAAATGTTTCACGAGAAACATTCGGGCGGATACAAGGTGTGATCCGTCTTGACAAAAATCTCACGCCGGAAAAAAATGCCACGAAGAAAGTTCCGACACAGCCAGCGATTTGAATCTCCCGGCGACCGCTCTCATCAGGAATACATACTCAATCAGCCCGCCCAACTTACGACGCGGACCGAACTTTTGCGCCTTATCCGCGGCGGCGAGGACACTTATCTCGAGCTTAAGGTAAAGCTTTCCAATTCCGAAAGGATTGCGCAGGGAATTGTGGCACTTGCCAATACCGGCGGCGGCACGATCATCTTCGGCGTCAGCGACCAGCTTCGCATTGAAGGCGTTACCGATCCGGATTCGGTTCGAGACGAGCTTGCCCGAATTTGCCGCGAGGAAATCGTTCCGCCGCTGATTCCGATGATCGACTGCATATCGTTCGACAGCGGAAAACGCATTGTCGTTCTTGACGTCGATCCGCGAAAGCGCCCTTATCGCACACGCGACGGCCGCTTTTATATGCGCTTCGGCGCGGAAAAACGTGAAGTGGCGCGTGAGCAGTTGTCGATGTGGCTCGATGAGATACGGCCGCTTGGGTATGAGAACATTCCGCTTTTCAATGGCGTCGAAAGCGATTTTGACGACGGTTTACTGTGGGCATTTGCAAGTGCCTTTGACGAAGTAAACCAGAACATTAGTCTATACCAAACGGCCGAATTTTTGAAAAAGGACCTCTTGCTGGCGGTTGGAAACGGCGATGAGTTTTTTCCGACTGTGGCGGCTCTTATGTTGTTCGGTAAAAACGAACGGATCGTGGAACTTTTCCCCCGATCCGGCATTACAATTTCGCGGGTTTCCGGCGAGAACGGGAACGCACAGCTCATTGAAAAGATTGAATTGCAAGGAAATCTTTTGACTCAGTTCGACTCGATAGTGCGTTTTATTCAGCGCTACTGCGATCTTTTGAAGGATAAGCCGCGGAAAACCGAATCGCTCGGAAATTCACCGGTGCGGCCGCGAAGTTCTTATAATTACTATGCGATCCGCGAAGCTATTGCTAATACGCTTGTGCACCGCGACCTCGCATTCCGCGATATTCCGACACGTATTCTTATCTACGATAATTCGATCGAGTTTGCAAACGCACGCCGGACAAACGGCTTCGTGCCGCCGGCATCACGAGCGATCCGCTATGGTATCACGCAGCGGCTTAATCCTCAGATCGCAGCCGTTTTTAACCGACGCGAATACGGTGCGAATGTACCGCTGGGGGGCCTGCCGATGATTCTTAAGGAAGCAGAAAAGTTTTCGGGAAGGCGTGCGGAAATTTATACGTCGAATGACGAATTCAAGCTGAAAATTTACGGTATTTAACATAGCCAAAATATTGACAAAGTGCTTTGAAGGTATCGAATATCCCAAGCTCCCGATTTAAATTCGCGTTCAGTTTGCTGATCGTGGCCGCCGGCATCACTTACTATTTCTCGAACCCAAAGCCTCAGTACTATTACGATTACACTTTCCGCGTCGCATCCAACATTTTGCAAGGCGGTATCGGTATTGCCGAGGAACCTCCTATATGGCTTAACGAGTTCGTACCCTATGATGGTTTGTTCTATTCTGTATTTCCGCTGGGCAGTGTTATCACAATGGTTCCGTTTGCCTTTTTGAAGATGTCCGGTTTAGTCAAAAGCATGCCGGCCGCTTTCCTCGTTGCACTATCGGCAGGCTTAATTTTAAAGTTTTTGCTACTTATATCGAAGCGGTACGAATTGACGTATCAACGGCGTATTTTGATGACGTTGGGCATTCTTTTCGGAACCTGGATGTGGACGAATCTGACATTAGCCGGCTCGTGGCAGCTTGCCCTCGGCTTTGCCATGCTCGGCGAGCTTGGAGCTGTATATTTCACAGTTTATGATCGGAGGCCGATGCTTGCCGGGCTGTTCTTTGCGCTTGCTTTTGGGAATCGGACGGAGATTTTGCTTACAGCCCCGATCTTTTTCTACTTGCCGATGAGAGAAGACTTTCACCACAGAGACGCAGAGACGCAGAGTTCGCGAGTGTCCGAACCGCGAGCGGTAGCGACCGGGTTCTTCCATTCCATATTTCGCAATCCGCAATCCGCATTCCGCTTTTTAACGGCGTTTTGTGTATTCCCGTTTATTCTCGGGGTCGCTACGCTTGCGTATAATTACATCCGCTTTGATTCATTCACTGATTTCGGCTACGCGCGAATTCCTGGAGTGCTTGATGAGCCATGGTATTATCACGGCATTTTCTCTATCTATTATATTACCGGGCAAATATGGGAAATGCTTTTGCGGCCGTGGGAATTTAGATCGGTCTTTCCATACATTGTGCCGGACGGATTTAGTAGCTCGATTCTTTTGAGCAGCCCTTTTCTGCTGTTTGCCTTCAGGCTCGGTGCCCGTGATAAATTGTTGAAATACGCAGCTTGGCTGGCGATATTTCTACTCACTTGTCTACTGTGGACGCACGGAAATTCCGGCGGGTGGCAATTCGGGTATCGCTATGCAATGGTTTTACTGCCGTGGCTGTTCGTCATTTTGCTCGAAACCGCGCCAAAAAAAATCACGCGGCTCGAATGGGCCGCATATATCTTTTCATTCGCTGCAAATGCATATGCGACGTGGCTGTTTCATTGGACGAATTACGTGAAACAGTGAATAGTGGTCAGTGGACGGTGGTCAGAAAAACTCGAGAATAAAGGAAATCTTCTCAACTGATTGCTGGACAGTGGAAAAAAAACCGGAGAATAATAGGAAATGCCATGTCTTCTCAACTGACCACTGACAACCGACCACTGACCACTGTGATATGTTCCTCGACCTTTCTCCATTAAAAGTCTCGCGTGATTACCGGCTACTTTTTTTCGGCCAGCTCGTTTCATTTTTTGGGTCGATGATGACTTTTATCGTTGTTCCATGGCAGATGTACCAGCTGACGCAGTCGAGCGCGATGGTCGGGTATATTTATCTTGCCGAATTCGTGCCGATGGTCATTCTGGCATTTATCGGCGGCGCGATGGCGGATTTTCTTGACAAGCGGAAAATGCTGCGGTTGACGGAGATCGGGCAGGCCGCAGCGTC
>JACDAY010000207.1 GCA_013695195.1 Blastocatellia bacterium
GATCTTCAAACCTCGTATCGCCGCGAAAGTTTTTCCATTTCGGATCCATCGTCAGAAAAACCACCCGCGGATCCCGTGCTTCCACGGCGTTTTCCAGCCAGGTTATCGCTTCATCGTGATTTCCCAAACCGTAATAAACCATGGCGATGCTGTATGGAGAGGCGTAATCTTCCTTCCGCATTCGCAAGAGTTCATTCAGGACGGTTTCAGCCTCCGCCCGCATGCCCGATCTTGCAAGGGCGTATCCCAGAAAGGCACGCGGAACGGTTGCGAATTCGTTGCGCTCGATGGATTTTCCAGATTCAACGACGGCCTCGGCATACATTCCTTTTTCGATATAGGCAGCGGCTGCCTGTTGATGAGGAAGCCAATGGTCCGGGTTCAGGTCGATGACCTTTTTAGCTTTGATCAAAGCCTCGTCAAATTGTCCGGCGGCGAGCAGAAACTGGCATTCCAATGCGTTGTTTCTCGCGTTGAGTGGCTCGAGCTCGCTGGATCGCCGGGCCTCCGATAATGACTGCGACACTCTTCCGGTACTTGAGAGAAGGTGAGCGTAATAAATACGGGAGTCCGAGTTATTCGGGTCGAGCTCTATGGATCGTCTGATCTCCCGTTCAGCGGAATCCCAGTCCCGGTCGTACCAATACATGACAAATCCAAGAATCCCATGCGCTTCCGCCAAAGTTTCGTCAAGCTCAATCGCTTTCGCCGCGGCTGCCTTCGCCATTGGCATGAACTCCTTTGGCGGCCTTTCACCAGCCATTGCTAGCGTCCGGTTTGCATCGGCCAAACCCGCGTAGGCAAGCGCGTATGACGGGTCGATCGCTATCGCCTGTTGAAAATATGAACCGCCTTTTTCAATCTCCTTACGCGTCGTTTTGAGAAGATGATATCGCCCCTTCAAATAAAATTGATAGGCTTCGGCATTTTCCGTGTAATTCTTAGCCAATTTCTGCTCGTCTGCGCCCGATAGTTTTACTTTGAGTTTATCGGCAACGTCCTGGGCGATTTCGCTCTGCAGGGAAACGAGATTTGTCAGTGTTTTGTTGTAGGTTTGTTTCCACAAACTGTTTTCCGTCGCTGCTTCAACCAGTTCGACATACAAAATTAAATCCCGTCCGCGCTGCAAGACGCGCCCTTTTAGAATTGCTTGCACGTTCAGCTCTTTGCCGATAATTTGAGCGTCTGTGTCCTTTCCCTTATAACGAAACACGCTTGACCGCGCTTTTACATTCAGATTCGGCAATTGCGACAAACTGCTGATAAGCGTTTCGGTCATTCCGTCCGATAGATATTCAACATCCGAATTGCCGCTTTCATTAACAAACGGCATAACGGCGATAGAGTCGATCTGTTTAGGATTTAAGCCGTTGTAATACCAATAGCCTAATGCAAGAACCGCTGCGAGCATAAGCGCGACTAATGCCGCCAAAGCGTACCACGGTTTTCGCGCTGTTCCAGTGAATGCAGCTCCTCTAGTTGTCGGCCTGTCAATTGATGCTTCGGTGACATGATTATTAATAGTTTCGACGTTTGTTGCCGCAGCTTCGATGTTAGCCGTAATTTCAAGCTTTTTTTGCAGGTGCTTTAGATCGATGAGAAGATCGGCGGCAGTCTGGTAACGCTCTTCGCGGTTTTTTTCAAGAGTCTTGCCGATTATCCGGTCGAGTTCCGCGGGAGCGTCGTCATCCATAAAACGCCTGACCGGCGGCGGGTTTTTTTGAATGATCTCAGCAATAACATCGGTGGTAGTTTCCCCTTTGAACGGAACACGCCCGGCAAGCATCTCGTAAAGAACGACGCCCAGGCTGAACAGATCGGAACGTGCATCGATCGTTTTCGCCCGCGTCTGTTCCGGGGACATATAGGTTACGGTCCCCATAATCACTCCGGGCCGGCTCAGGATCCGCCTTGTTTCGTCATCGCTGCCGGAGGTAATGCCCTCGGTTAGTTTCGCAAGCCCGAAATCCAGCACTTTTACGTATCCATCGTCTCGAATCATTATATTTTCGGGTTTAATATCGCGGTGTACGACGCCTGCCTGGTGCGCGGCATGAAGTGCGGACGCGATCTGAATAGCAATGTCGAGAGTCTCCGGCAAACGTAAATTGCTGCTTCCGATCCGTGAGCGCAGCGTTTCGCCCTTGACGAATTCCGAGGCCAAAAGATGTATATTGCTCTCCCATCCGAATTCAAAAATAGTCAGAATATTCGGATGGTTCAGGGCGGAAACAACGTCTGCTTCGCGCTCAAAACGAAGCAGACGGCTTTTATCCGCAAACATGTCTTCCGGTAAAATTTTGAGCGCGACACGACGGCGGAGCTTTACGTCCTCGGCTAGGTAAACCTCGCCCATACCGCCCGACGC
>JACDAY010000234.1 GCA_013695195.1 Blastocatellia bacterium
GAAGCGTACGCGATTCTCAAAGAATTAAACGAATCGAAGCTGCCGGCTTCCCCGTTTGAAACGGCGATGATTTATATCGGGCTCGGCGAGCGGGAGCAGGCCTTCACCTGGTTGGAAAAGGCGTATAGGGAACGTTCCTGGCAACTTGGTTTTCTCAAAGTAGAACCGATTTTCGACCCGCTTCGCCGAGATAAGCGGTTCACTGATCTCATGCGGAGCGTCAAACTT
The DNA here is from genome assembly GCA_013695195.1 of Blastocatellia bacterium. Lineage (GTDB taxonomy): Bacteria > Acidobacteriota > Blastocatellia > Pyrinomonadales > Pyrinomonadaceae > OLB17. The sequence continues at coordinate 229 of JACDAY010000234.1, forward strand.
ACTCCTCAATAATAGAATAGGCTCGGGATTGGAACGCGTCTTGCAATAAACCGGGCATCGCAGTTTAGTGAACGGTTTCAATTCAGTTTTTTACGAATTAAGGGAGGGAAAGATGAATAATTTATTTCGCGGACTGATTGCAGGTGGTGCTGCTTATAAACTTGGTGGAGGACTGATCTCCACGATACTGATTTTTATTGTTGTCTTTTGGCTGCTTGGAAAGTGCTGATCTAAATAATTTGATTATGAATTGGGGCGGGGGCATCAATAATTAGCCACGCCCTTTTTATCATTGTTCTGCTAACCCTGCCTTTTACATCCGCGTAATTCAAAATACTTAGACTTTTTGGGGATTTTTTCCATCCAATGTACTGAAAGCGGAACTTTTCGCCTTCAATAGTATTTGGATTATTATTCTCGTGCAAAAAAGTTGGTTTACACGAGTGAATGTTGATAAATTTATCAGATGAGCAGCTTGTCGAATTGGCAGTTTCGAAAGATTCTGAGGCTTTCGGCGAAGTCGTTAAAAGATGGGAGCGAAAAATATTCGCTCTCTGTTTCGGTATGCTCGGCCGTGAGGACGACGCCCGTGACGCGGCGCAGGAAACTTTTATCGCTGCTTATCGAAATTTAGCGAATTTTCGCGGTGAAGCCAAAGTTTCATCCTGGCTTCATCGAATCGCAGTTAATCAATGTCTGACGACAAAGCGGCGTGCGAAAACACGCTCGGAAGATTTTTTGGACGAGGAAAGTAATGAGGAAGAAAGGGTTTTTATTGCACCGGAACATACTTCGCCTTCGCGGACAACAGAGCAGAACGAAAGGCTTAATATTGTTCGACAGGCAGTAAGCTCATTGCCGGTTGATTTGCGGCAGGTGATTGTGATGAAGGAGTTTGAGGATATGACGTTTCAGGAAATATCGGAAACGCTCGAATTGCCGCTAAGTACAGTGAAAAGCCGGCTTTATACGGCATTAAAACAATTAAGAATGAAATTAGAACGTGTTCCTCTTGAGGTTACGTAAAATCAGAATGATAAACACCAGTAAAAATTTATCCTGTGCCTTTGCAGACGATCTTGTTTCATATTTGTACGGCGAAATGGATCTTTCCGAAATGGGCGGCTTCGAGACCCATCTGTCGGATTGTACTGATTGCACGGAAGAATTTGCTGACCTTTCATTGGCTCGACTGGGAGTTTATGAATGGAATCGGGATGAATTCAGACATCTTAAAACACCCTTTATCGAAATACCATATTCTTCGACAAATCACCCTGAATACGTGCATTCTTCATGGCTCGATGCTTTACGCGGGGTTTTCGCAACGGCTCCCAAATGGGCTGCCGCAGGAGGCGCTTTTGCTATTCTGGCAGTCGGACTTGGAATAACCTTGATCGCTTCGAATTTATTTAGGGACAGCAATGATTTGACAGAAGGAAATAATGTCATTGCATCGGAGTTAACTGTAATAAATCCAGTAGCTTTACCTGCTCAGCGTGAAGTAGAACGTGAACCTGCTTTATCTGACGAGTCTGTCACCGTTGATACAAGAAACCGTCCCAGTGCGGCACTATTAAAAAGTGAATTAAGCTATGGTCGCCTGGCTGCTCCGGCTTCCACATCGTTGCGTAATCGGAAAAAGACATCAACGCCGCTGTATAGTAAGGAGATAGAAGCAATTCGCGGAAAAAACGTAAATAAAAATCCGGGCCGATCTGCTCCACCGCAGCTAAGTGATTTTAGAGACGAAGAAGACCGTAGTCTGCGTCTGGCCGATCTTTTCGCAGACGTAGATGCAGGACGATAGGTAAATAACTCAACCATGATACGAAATCTACATTTTCAAAAGGTTTTTATATTTTCTGTAATTCTTATGGGTTTCTCATTATTTGTTAATGGACAGGACGAACCTTCTGGCTCTAACGAGCAAAAGTTCGACCTGCCGAACAATGAACGGCCGAATTTACTGCGTGAGCTTGGGCTTTCGACCGAACAGATAAAACAGATACGGAAAAGGAACATCGAACGAAGGCCGATTGAACAGGAAGCCCGGCGCCGCTTTCGTGAAGCCAGGCAAAAACTTGACGCGGCTATTTACGGTGAATCTGTGAACGAACAGGAAGTTAAAGTATTGCTTGAAGAGTTTCAGACAGCTCAAGGCGAGATGGCAAAAATACGTATTGTGAATGAGCTTTCGGTGCGGAAAATTCTCACGCCGGAACAGCTTGTAAAATTCCGTGAATTGCGTCGTAACTTTGCAGGGACAAGGGAAAATATACAGAACCGACGACGAATGCGGAATGATCGGCAGCGTTTACGCCGTCTCAACCGGCAGCAGAAACAAATCCCGGAAAATTAATTTTTATTTATTTATTCTTCGATGCTACAGCCGATCCGTAAAATGGGCCGGCTGTTTCTAGTTGTCGTTTTCGATGGTTCATTGTAACCTTTTAGAAAACGCTGGATGTCGCGGTGTTTAAAGTCTCTAAATGAACCCGTTAACAAAATTTTTATTAGAACTGCAGGAAGTCAGTTTGCTCATTTGGAATGCACTCACCGGTATTGTACGAAAGCCGAGATATTTTCCTGAACTTGTCCGGCAAATGGATATTATCGGCGTTGGCTCGCTGCCGATCGTTTTGCTGACAGGATTTTTCACCGGCGGTGTTCTGGTATTGCAAACATTTCCTACTCTTCAGTATTATGGCGTTCATAATGAAGCCGGGCGTTCGGTTGCGACCTCGCTTATCCGTGAACTCGGCCCTGTTTTATCGGCGTTGATGGTGTCGGGCAGGATCGGTTCCGCGATCTCGGCGGAGCTTGGATCGATGGTCGTTTCCCAACAAATTGATGCAATGCGGGCACTTGGGACTGACCCGACCAGAAAACTTGTTGCGCCGCGTGTGATTGCCTTGATTGTGATGCTGCCGCTCTTGACTGTCGCCGCGGATATATTCGGCATTATCGGCGGCGGTACCGTAGCTTTTTATATATTCGAGCAGGATTATAACGTTTTTATTAACTCGGTACGAAACGGCATTACATCGGATGATTTGATCGGCGGAGTGATCAAACCGTTCTTTTTTGGTTTGATTATCGGCGGCATAGCCTGTCATAAAGGGCTGAGTACGACGGGCGGAACAGTCGGAGTTGGGCGTTCGACGATCAACGCGGTCGTTCTTTCTTCTATTTGGGTAATTATTTTCGATTTTTTTCTGGCGAAGGCGATCCAGACGGTTCTTGGCGTAGACGTCATATAAACGGTATACTCACCTAAATTTATGGTGTCTCCGCAAATCGACGAAAATAATCTAAATTTGGAAGAAGATCTGGAGCCGACAGATCTGGAAGACGCCGTCGATGAGCCGGACCGCATCGTACCAGCCATCGAATTCCGTGATGTTCATTTATCTTTCGATAATACTAATATACTGAACGGAGTGAGCTTTACGGTTCGCCGCGGGGAATCGAAAGTGATTTTGGGCCGCAGCGGAGGCGGTAAATCTACCATAATCAGACTGATATTGGGACTTTTAAAACCCGATTCAGGCCGGATTTTCATAGACGGAGAAGAGATCACCGAATATAGCGAACAGGAAATCATGCCGGTACGGCAAAAAATAGGCATGGTTTTTCAGGAAGGCGCGTTGTTCGATTCCCTTTCAGTTTACGAAAACGTCGCGTACCGGTTAAACGAACAAGGGGTGGATGATGGCGAGATCGAACAGGAAGTGCGGCGGATGCTAAATTTCGTCGACCTGGAAGATTCTATCGACAAAATGCCGATAGAGCTTTCGGGAGGCATGCGACGCCGTGTCGGAATCGCACGCGCTTTGATCGGAGATCCGCAGATCGTGCTTTTTGATGAGCCGACGGCAGGCCTCGATCCGCCGACGGCCAGAACGATCTGCGAACTGGCGATCAAGCTCCGCGATCTTCAGGATGTGTCCTCAATTTTCGTAACGCACGAGATGAATAATGTCGAATATTTATCGTCGGAATATGCAACAGTCAATGAAGACGGGCAGGTTGTGTTCGAGAAAGAAGGCGAAAAGCTTTGTCTCGTCAATACTGAAGTGATAATGTTGCGGGATGGAGAGATAATTTTCAGCGGATCTGATGAGCAGCTTCGATCAAGCAAGGATTCGTATATTCTTAACTTTATCCACGGCAAATCGTAAATTACTAAGATGGTCGAAACAAAGAAAACTTTAACATTTAGCAAAGTACGAGTCGGCATTTTCGTTCTGTTCGGACTCGCCGTGCTCGCTTTTCTGATACTAAATTCTACAGGCGATTTCAACCCGTTTGAGAAAAAGTTGAGTCTTAAAGCCCGTTTTGCCGCCGCCGACGGTTTGCGTGAGGGATCTGAAGTTCAGCTCGCGGGCGTGCGTATCGGAAAAGTCGAACGGGTCGATCTGCTTCCACCGGACAGCCCCGAAGAGTTTAAGGTTGAAGCGACTATGGCGATTGACGGCGAATTGAACGGTAGACCGATTTCTGAACGGGTACGAACTGACTCTATAGCTCAACTGATAGCGACTTCGCTGTTGGCAAATGATAAGACGATAAACATCACGCCCGGGACCTCAAAAGGGGCTCCGGTTTCGGAGAATGATATTCTAAAGTCCGGCACAGCGATCTCGATAAACCAATTGACAAGAACAGGAAACGAGCTTCTCGAACAGATCAATAAGCTTTCCGTTCCCGCAAATGAGATTCTGGACAAAGCCAACCGGGGCGAGGGCACGCTCGGCCGGTTCGTAAACGATGAATCGCTTTACCGCAATCTTGATGCCACCGTTGCCGAGACCAAGCTTACAATGGCAAAGCTTCAGACGACACTGGAAAAAGTGAACAACGGCGACGGAACTGCAGGAAAACTCCTGAACGATCCCGCTCTGTACAATAGTCTCAATCGAACCGTCACTCAGCTTGAAGGCATTTCCAACGATATCCGCTCCGGCCGCGGCACCGCAGGAAAATTAATTACCGACGACGCTTTGTATAATGAAACCCGCGCGGCGATCATTGATTTGCGTACGTCAGCCGCAAAGATCAACGGGATCGCCGATGACTTCAAGCTGATCACGACCGATCTTGCCGAAGGAAGAGGTTCCGCCGGAAAATTTCTCAAAGACGAACAGCTATATGATGAAGCGCGCAATACTATGGCACGTTTTAATTCGACCGCTGCAAGAATTGAAGCAATCATCACGGATGCACAGGCAGGTAAAGGCACTATCGGCAAACTTTTCACCGACGAAACGCTCTACAATAATGTCAATCAAACTGCTTCGAATGTTAATCAGCTTTCAAGCGAAGGGACAAAATTGATTTACGATTTCCGCCAGAACCCAAAGAAATACCTGAGAATCAAGGTTAGCTTATTCTAGATACGATATTGAGCAATCCTGATCAAAAAATAAGAATTGCAATTTTCGGCGGATCGGGCTACGGCGGCAGCGAATTGCTGCGCATTCTGCTTTTCCATCCGAACGCCGAAATTGTTTTGGTAACGGCAAACGAGCATGCTTCAAAACCGGTTGCCGAAGTCCACAGGAATCTGTTGGGTCAAACTGATCTGGTCTTTGAAAATTCACCGGCTGATTTTTCAACACTCGATAATATCGAACTTGCATTTTTCGCGCTGCCTCACGGACAAGCCCTGAATTTTATCCCGCGGCTTTCTGCATACACTAAGGCAATTGACTTGTCTGGCGATTTCCGGCTCAATGATGCCGACATTTTCGAACAGTTTTACAAATTCGCACACACCGCTGCCGCCTTGCAAAAGGAATTCGTGTACGGACTGACCGAAACGAATCGTGACGCGATCAAAACCGCGAAATACATTGCCAATCCAGGATGTTTTGCTACTGCAACGCTTTTAGCTCTTGCTCCGTTGGTCAAAAGTGGTTTAATCACGGGAAAGATCATCGTCGACGCAAAAACCGGCTCATCCGGCTCGGGAGCTAAATCGGCGGCAAATACTCATCATCCGCAGCGGATGAACTCGTTTTATGCTTATAAACCATTCATGCACCAGCACGTTCCGGAAATTGAACAGCATCTCGGCGAGATCGGCGAATTCCAAAATGAGCTTGTATTCATGACACACAGCCTGCCTGTCTCGCGCGGAATTTTTGCCACCTGCTATCTCGAAACGACTGCGCAAATGACTAACGAGGATTTGAAAAACTTATATAGGCATTTTTACGAAGATTCGTTTTTCATCCGCCTTGTCGATGGCTCACCCGACATTAACTGGGTAAAAACAACAAATTTTTGCGACATGGCGGTGCATTCCAATGGGAGTCAAGTCGTTGTTTTCTCCGCAGTCGACAATCTGGTCAAAGGTGCCGCCGGGCAGGCCGTTCAAAATATGAATCTGATGTTCGGACTGGACGAAAAGACAGGGCTGATCTTTACCGGCAGCAATCCGTAGTGTTTTGAGTTCACGCTTCAGCGTGCCTCTTCACGAGATGGGAGGCACATGCTGAAGCGTGTGCCTCAGAACACCAAAACGATGAATTTCGCAGAGATAAAACAACAAGAAGACACTTTTCAGCTCGCGACCTATAAAAAAATGGGCATTGCCATCGAGCGCGGCTCAGGTTCGTGGGTTTGGACAAAGGAAGGCGAGAAATATCTCGATCTTTATGGCGGACACGCCGTCTGCTCAACCGGACATTCCCATCCGCACGTTGTCCGGGCGATTCAAGAACAAGCCGAAAACATTTTGTTTTATTCAAATCTCGTATATTCCGAAATTCGCGGCCGGGCAGCAGAAAAACTCGTTTCGATTGCACCTGACATCCTGACCAAAGCCTTTTTTTGCAACTCCGGCACTGAAGCAAACGAAAATGCGATGCGAATGGCGAGAATGGCCACAGGCCGCGAAAAGATCGTCTCGTTTTCCGGCGGATTTCACGGACGTACTGCGGACTCCATCAGCGCGACTTTCCTTGGAAAATACCGCGAAATCGGAAGACCCAACGTTCCACATCACGTTTGCGCGGAATTCTGCGATATCGAAAGTGTCCGATCCGTCGTCGATGGCGAAACCGCCGGGATAATCTTAGAGCCGATACAATCGATGGCCGGCGTTCGCGAGGCCGAACCTGGATTTTTTCGGGATCTGCGTGAGCTTTGCGACAATAACGGAATTATTCTGATCTTTGACGAAGTCCAGACAGGAATCGGGCGTACCGGCAATTGGTTTTTCGGCGGAAGCCCGTTGGCAGACTTTGTGGAACCGGACATTATCACACTCGCAAAATCTCTCGGCAGCGGCGTTCCGGTCGGCGCCTGTCTTGTAAATGAGAAAGTTTCATCGCAGATAAAAGAAAATGATCTCGGCACTACGTTCGGAGGCGGAATGCTTGCGATGGCAGCGGTTTTGGCGACGCTCGAAGCTATTGAGACCGATAGGATGATCAACAATGCAAACGCAGTCGATAAACATCTGCGCGCAGGCTTGAAGGACGTTGCAGGCATAACAACTGTTCTTGGCAAAGGTTGTCTTCTGGGAATAGAATTCAAAGACAAATGCTCATCAATTCATACGAAGTTGCTCGAAAACAAGATTATCACCGGCACATCCAGCAATCCGAACGTCTTGCGTCTCTTGCCTCCGTTGTGTGTTAAAAAAGATGAAGTAGATTTATTTATTTCTACTCTAAATGCTACTAAATAATGACAGAACAGATTCCATTCTATATCTTCCGATTACGACAGGTTATTACACTTCTCAAAATGCGGTTTCAAGGGGTTCGAAGAAGCGGGTGCTGAGCAGCCTTTTCTGAATGAAATTGGTTGACTTGAACCGGTTTGGCTCGCCTTAAATATGATTTGAAATGTGAAGCGAAACAAAATGATTCCTTATAACTTTCTCAAAACGTCCGGCTTAGCCCGCGAAACTCTCGAAGAATTTATAAAATCTGCTGTGTACTTCAAATCCAGAGAGAAGACTGAAAAAACATTAGTTGGAAAATCAATTGCTCTTGTGTTTTTCGATCCATCCCTTAGGACACGTGCTTCGATGCAAGTCGGCATTTATGAACTTGGTGGAAATGCCGTGATTCTTGAGCCAGGAGGCACGAGTTGGACGCTCGAGCATAGGGAAAATGTTGTGATGGATGGTGATAAAACGGAGCATTTGAAAGAATTCGTTCGAGTTTTAGAGCGTTATGTTTCAGCAATCGGTGTCCGGACGTTTGCGGAATTGAAGGATTGGGAACTCGAGCGAACCGATCCGATTTTGTCCGCATTCGCAAAATATTCTACCAAACCGGTCATCAATCTTGAATCCGCAATGCATCATCCGTGTCAGTCGATGGCGGATATGATGACGATCCGGGAAAAATTCGGTAAAACAAAAAAGAAAGTTTTGCTCACGTGGGCGTGGCATCCGAAGCCGCTGCCGATGGCAGTTCCTAACAGCTTTGCTTTGGCGGCAGCTCAATTCGGGAATGATCTACGAATTGCTCACCCAAAGGGTTATGAATTGGACAACGAATTGATGAGAGAGATTGAAACTCATGCACGTGAAAACGGCGGAAGTATCGAAATAACGAATGATTTGAACCAGGCGTTTGAAAATATAGATGTTGTATATGCAAAAAGCTGGGGCAGCAAAAACTTTTATGGTTTTCCGGAGAAAGATGTAGAATTTAGGGCGAATTTCAGAAACGACTGGATCGTCGATGAAACAAAGATGTCGCGCACAGACAATGCAATTTTTATGCACTGCCTGCCGGCAAGGCGCAACGTTATCGTCACGGACGCGGTTATGGACTCGCCCGCATCAGTCGTTATCGAGCAGGCCGAAAATCGGCTCCATATTCAAAAGGCGATAATGGCAACGATTATCAAATGAAAATAGAAAACATAGACCTGCTGCGCGAATCGCTTCCCTACATACAGCGTTTTGCGGGCAAAACTTTTGTCGTAAAGTTTTCGGGCAAGGTTACGGAAGACCGGGAGAATCTGGCGTCGCTTGCGGAGGAGCTCGCATTAATGCACCAGGTCGGCATTCGGGTTTGCGTGATTCACGGCGGCGGCAAACAATTGACCGAGCTTGCAAAAAAGCTCGGTGTAGTTCAAACGGTAATCGAGGGGCGGCGTGTAACCGATGACGACACGCTCGATCTGGCGATGATGATCTTTCGCGGAAAGATTAATACCGAAATTCTGGCAGAGTTGAGACGACGCGGGATCGAGGCTGTCGGTCTTTCGGGAATCGACGGCGGCGTTGTCAAAGCAGAACGGCGCCCTCCCAGAGAGATTTTAGACAAGAAAACGGGCGAAACTTCGACAGTTGATTTCGGGCATGTCGGAGATGTCGTAGAGATCGATTCCAGGCTTATCCATCTTTTACTCGAGAATAATTATTTGCCTGTGATTTCTTCTTTAGGCGCCGATGATGAAGGCAAAATTTACAATATTAATGCCGATACTATCGCGTCGGAGATTGCCGTTCGCCTGGAAGCCGAAAAATTGATTTTACTCTCAGATGTAAACGGCATCTATTTCGATCCGAATGACGGGAATACAAAAATTAACCGGTTGTCGGTTAAAGACGCGGAAAAGTTGATTGCAGATGGGAAAGCGACCGGCGGTATGATCCCGAAGCTGGAAAGCCTCATTTCCCTTCTCAATCGAGGCGTTGCTTCGGCTCACGTGATAAGCGGATCAAGCCGGAATGCATTGCTTTCTGAGGTTTTTACGGATGAAGGGACGGGAACGATGCTGACCCGAGAATAACAAGACATGCCGATAAAAACCCATTAAAACGCCCTTCTGAATTGCCCGGCAATCTTTACCAAGCCGTAAAGACATGGCTATGCTCAAAGAAAAAGGCCGTCTTTTCAAGCAGCGATTTGGAATTTAGAATGGTGCCGAGGGCGGGACTCGAACCCGCACGGATTACTCCACACGCCCCTCAAACGTGCGCGGCTACCAATTACGCCACCTCGGCAATCGACTTTGGATTTTAGATTTAGGATTGCAGATCGACCAAATCCTTAATCCGAATTGAAAGAACTATCTATTGGCCGGAGCCGCGTTCGCCGCATTTGCGTCTTCCGAAAATGCCTCGGTCGCGGGAGTTTCGATCAAAGCTCCGTTGCTGTTGGCTACTGCCGGGGCCGTGTTCGCATTTATCACATTGAGACCAGGTTGAATTACAGCTTCGGTGGTTGTCTGAATAGGAACTTCTGTAGTTGTTTGAGCCGGGACGTCGGCCGGAGTTTCAGCCGGAGATTCGGCAGTGCCCTGCAAAACCGATACGTTTCCGGTCAGTGCAGGCATCGAAATCAGCAATGCGGAAATCATAAAAACCGCCGCCGCGGCGATCGTAACCTTCGACAGTACGGAGGCCGTTCCACGCGGTGAAAACGCCGTGCTCGAAACATTGCTGGTAAATAATGCGCCCGCGTCGGTTTTACCCGGCTGCAGCAGCACGGAGCCGACCAACACTATGCATGCGATAAAAAATAATGCGTATAAAATATAAAGCAACTGTTATAACCACCTTTCTAAGTCTGAGTTCACGCTTCAGCGTGTCAAATTAACAGCGATGCAAGCTGAAGCTTGAACTCAAAACTATTTGTAATTTACTATCTTCGCAAAGCTTTCCGCTTCCAGGCTGGCTCCGCCGACCAAGGCTCCGTCAACATCTTCCTGGGACATTAACGTTTTGATATTCTCGGGCTTAACCGAGCCACCATAGAGAATTCTAACCCTATCGGCAACCTCTTTCCCGTGCATTTCAACCAAGCTTCGGCGGATAAAACCGTGCATTTCCTGAGCCTGTTCAGGCGTGGCAGTTTTACCCGTACCTATCGCCCAGACAGGCTCGTAAGCGATTATAATACGTTCCACGTCGGCAACTGTCAAACCGTCCAAGCCTTTCAGAAGCTGTCCTTTCACAACATCTTCCGCTCGTCCGGCTTCCCTATCTGCCAGCATTTCACCGACGCATACGATTGCGGTCAAGCCGGCTGACAAAGCAGCTTTAGACTTTAGATTAACCGACCGATCCGTTTCTCCATAAAACTGGCGGCGTTCGGAATGTCCGACAATTACGTGAGAACATCCGACATCTTTCAACATCTCCGCAGTTACTTCCCCAGTGTGAGCTCCAAATTGTATTTCGGTCGAACAATCCTGAGCGGCAATTTTGATATTCGAGCCTTCTAGGCGGTCGGCAACTGTTTTGAGCACCGTGAAAACCGGTGCCATCACGATTTCACAATGATTTGCGTTTGCAACGAGCGTTTTTAAAGCAAGTGCCGTTTCAACCGCTTCGCCGATAAGCTTGTACATCTTCCAGTTTCCTGCTATAACGGGCTTTCTCATGAGGTTTTCATCTTGAAGAATCGATACGGATTCGCTTAAGTCGTTTTGAAAAACGAACCATTAAAAGTACATGCGGATCCATGGTGTATATTTGTCGCGTCTTCATTTCCCTTGGCGGATTCCTTGATTACCAGCTTATTCCGATTGACGTGAAACGTTAACGAATAATAAACGTTGTGTCCATAGTCTAGATTTGTATCAACTTTTTCGATATACCGATATGTGTCTTTTGAGATTAACTTTGCATACGCGCGTAACTCTCCGACGCAGCCGCGTCCCTCATTGTGGACGACACTGATGGAAAAGCTAATACTAGATTTTCGTGAGGACTTGTTAATCCGGACCTCCCCCCAAGTCGTAGAATAAATTCCAAAAATACTTGAGGATTTTCTCCGAGTTGAAGTCTGTGCGTTTAAAAAAGTGGGGCTAGTTAGGATAAGCAGAACCACCAGCGTCAATAGAAAACGAAGCATAATTACTTTATCTCTCATCCAAAGCCGCAACGCCCGACAATTCATCGCCGGCCAGAAATTCCAAGGTAGCTCCGCCGCCGGTTGAGATGTGCGAAATCCTGTGGTCTAAACCTGCCTGGTTGATTGCCGATACCGAATCGCCGCCCCCGACGATTGAAGTGGCGCCTTTTTCGGTAGCTTCTGCAACGGCTTGCGCGATTGCCACTGTGCCTTCATCGAAAGGCTTTTCCTCGAACATTCCCATCGGGCCGTTCCAGACGATCGTTTTAACGCCTTCCAAGGCCTGTTTGAATATCTCCATCGTTTCCGGGCCTATATCCAAACCGACGAGGCCTGAGTTTGTAAATGCAATCGGAATTACCT
>JACDAY010000243.1 GCA_013695195.1 Blastocatellia bacterium
CCCTCGACCCAAATCTCGTCGGCCGTTTCCAGGATCTTTCCGCCGGCCTTCACATATTGCTCATCCGCAAAACCCGACCCTTCGCCTGCGGTCTTTTGAACTGAAACAGCATGTCCCGCATTCACCAATGCATTCACACCGGCCGGCGTGAGGCCCACGCGGTATTCGTTATCCTTAATTTCCTTCGGTAAACCGATCTTCATTCATGACTCCTAAAATTTTATTGTTATAACAAAAACTTTGATTACGACGGATTATAAATCGTTTTTGTTATTAACAGAAATGCGTTAAATATGTTTTGTAGAAGGTGCGGACGAGTTTTCCCGATGAAGGAACGACCCGGACGGCGCAATGAGATTTCAAGAAAGCCGGAACTTGCTCGAATCAGGGCTGTGATGAGGTGACAGCGATTTTGTTCTTATCAATAAATAAACGCACTTGGGGTTGGGATATCGCCCGTCGCCGTCATAAGTCGGCTTGGACGACAGCATCAATGTACAGCGATTTCCATTCGGTAAAGATATTCCAGTAGAATCGTTCCCCGACTCGCGTGTGGCCGTTGCAGGTACTTTAATAACGACGAGGCTTCCCGACCGTTAGTGGCGTTCTCGACCTTAACCTGACAGATTATTCTTCCCATAACTAAATCTCTACCGCATCGATCTGTGCTTTTTGTAGTTTACCCGAATAATCTATATACAACGATTTCCATTCGCTGAAAATGTCGAGAACCTGGGTTCCCGCTTCCCGATGACCGTTGCCGGTGCCTTTTGTGCCGCCGAAGGGTAGGTGGACTTCAGCCCCGATAGTCGCGGAGTTTACATAGCAAATTCCGGTGTAAAGCTCCTGCATTGCATAGAATGATTGATTCACATCCTGTGTGTAAATCGCCGACGAAAGGCCGTATTTCACGCCGTTTACGATGTCGATTGCTTCATCAAGGGTTGAAAACGGAATGACGCATGTAACGGGGCCGAATATCTCTTCCTGCTCGATTCGCATTCCGGGTTTTACATCGGTGAGAACGGTCGGTTCGATGAAATAGCCGTTTTTGTAATCGCCTTTTGTAAGTTGATTTCCGCCGCACGCAAGCGTTGCCTTGTCGACGTTTTTACCGATATGGATATAGCCGAGTATCTTCTGCATCGCATCTTCATTGATCACCGGGCCGACTTCCGTTTTTGCATCGAGTCCGTTGCCAACCCTTAATTTCTTAACCTTTTCGACCAGTTTCTCGACAAATTTTTTATATATCTTCTTATGCACGACCAGCCGCGACGATGCCGTGCAGCGCTGCCCGCTCGTGCCAAAAGCTCCCCACAGCGAGCCTTCGACCGCGTTGTCGATATCGGCGTCGTCCATTACAATGATCGCATTTTTGCCGCCCATTTCGAGACTAACGATCTTATTGTCCCGTGCGCATTGTTCAGCAATTATTCGTCCCGTGTCGGTCGAGCCGGTGAACGATATTAGCCGCACATCCTCATGATCGACAAGCGCAGCACCGGCTTCGCCGAAGCCGTTGACTATATTTACAACACCTTTCGGAATTCCCGCTTCTTCACAGGATTTGACAAGATTTATGGTAGAAAGCGGCACGTCTTCCCCGGATTTGATAACGACTGTATTACCGCAAACCAATGCTGGAATCAGTTTCCACGAGGGTATCGCCATCGGAAAATTGAACGGCGTAATCAGACCGCAAATCCCGACCGGCTGGCGGACGCACATAGCAAATTTATTCGGCATTTCGGCCGGAGTCGTAAAGCCGTGTAGCCTTCGGCCTTCGCCGGCAGTGTAATAGGTGCAGTCGATGGCTTCCTGGACATCGCCGCCTGCTTCCTTCAAAACCTTGCCCATTTCGCGCGTCATATCGCGCGTAAACCGATCCTTGTTGTCGCGAAGAATTTCGCCCAAACTGAAAAGAAGCTCTGCGCGTTTCGGCGCCGGTGTCCTGCGCCATTTCGTAGCCGCATTTTTTGCGGCTTCAACGGCACGGTTTACATCTTCCGTATTCGATTTCGGAAAACGCCCGATAATGTCGGTTGTATCCGCCGGGTTCACGTTATCAAAAAACTCGCCGGACAAGCTTTTGACCCATTCGCCGCCGATATAATTGTGATAGGTTTTTGTCGATGATTTCGATGATTTTTTTTCTTTCGCTTCTTTCGCTTTTGCCATATTCGTTAGTCTAAAGTCCAAAGTCCAAAATTCAAAGTCCAAAGCAGATTTCCGACTTTGGACTTATTTCCGGCTTTGGACTTTGGACATAAAGTTACTGCACTGAAAACTGTACTATTTTTAACTGAGGGCTGCGTATCACGGGATTATAAGAAAGAACATGCAATACGACAGCATCACCTGTTTTGAGCCGGTTTACCTGATCGCTAAAGCTTTTTGCGTCTTTAACGGCTACCCGGTTTATTCGCTGGATCAGATCACCTTCGCCTAAAGCGTCGCCGCCATTGGATGCTTTCACATCCGCTATATAGCTTTCGGGATTTATCTCCTTAACTATCAGGCCTGACTGCCCTTCCAGCTTGTATGTCGTCGCAAGGGCGGCCGTCAAATCCGTTAGTGTCAGGCCAAAAGGCTTAGCCGTTTCGTTCACTCGATTCAGCGGCAATTTTGTGCGCGTGCCGTCATCCTCTCCGCGCCGATTGCTTGACGGTCTTTCGCCGAGCCGGATTGATGTGCCCCTGCGCTCAACATTCACTCCGTTTTCCCGCAGATAATACATGCTGACCGATTGATCGGGCGTTGCAGCAGCTACCTTTGCGATCAGATCCTGTGCATTCTCAACAGTCTTTCCGTCGAATTCAACAATGACATCGCCGACCTGCAGCCCGGCGATCCCGGCCGCACTTCTGGTGTCACGGAGATCGGTGACGATGGCCCCTTTCGCCTCTTTCATGCCGTAAACTTTTGCAAACTCTGCTTTTACCGATTCAAGGGCAACGCCTAAATAGCCGCGACGCACTTTACCGGTTTTTACGAGCTGATCGTAAACATAGATCGCTTCGCTGGCAGGAAGGGCAAAACCGACGCCGTTGAAATCGCCTGTGGATGTTGCGATCTGAGAATTGACTCCTATCACCTCGCCATCCATATTCACGAGCGGGCCGCCGGAATTCCCTCGATTTATAGCCGCGTCGGTCTGAATAAATTTTTGAAACGGCGTGGCATACGGCGTTTCCCGGCGCGTTTGCGAAATGATCCCAGCCGTAACCGTCCGCGTCAAGCCGAACGGCGAGCCGATAGCCAAAACCCAATCGCCCACTTGCGACTGGTTCGAATCGCCGAGCTTAACAAAAGGCAAATCTCTACCAGCGTCGATTTTCAACACAGCCAGGTCGGTTAATTCATCCGTACCGATCACACGTGCGATAAATTCCTCGCCCGAATCAAGCTTTATCGTAATTCGCACCGCATCGTCGACGACATGCGAATTTGTCATGATATATCCGCGTTTATCGACGATAAACCCGCTTCCGATTGAATAAGACGGGCGGCGCGGAAGTTGACGCCGGAAAAAATCCATGATGTCATCGGAGTCTCCAGGCGCCGCCTCGCCTTTGGTTGTTACCTCGGGAACTTTTCCTTTAGTGTCGATACTGACGACGGCGGGCTCAACGATCTTCGCAACCTCGGCGAAGGAGGCCGAAAGCCTTTCCGGAGCCGTAACGGTCGTTTTTAGCCGCTCACTCGAATTCGGAGACTGGCCGTACGCACTTCCAACAGCCAAAGCGGCGATTGAAATCGACAAAAATACTTTCGGCATAAACGACAGTACGCGTGGTTCTCTAATATGTTGGAACATTAATGACACTCCTCCTAAAACTCGAGATTCTGGAAATGCTTCTTATGCAAACTATCATATCAAAATTTTGTTCGGATATTCGAGTTTCCGGTTGGATTCAAATTCCGGAGTTCAATTTGCCATAGTTAAAAGAAAACTTTCAAGAGAAGGCATCACCAAAAATTCAGCATGGCAGCCGTCGGGGCGTGTATTCCAAAGCGCCGTCCGCTTCGGACAATGCCGATGGTCGCCGGTTAACATAAGCTGCAAACGCCGCATCCGGGCTCGCAGCTTAGAGAGTTAATCAACGTAATACACTTTCAAATCTCTCTCACCCGAAATTACCCATTTTCCGTTTTCTTTGCGCAACTGCAACTGGCTTCTTACTTTTCCAGTAGAGTTTTTAGCACCCTCAAAATTCCATTCTTTGTCGAAAACCGCCGTCGCCGTATCACTGGAATTTGGTGTAATGCTAATATTGCTTATATTGAAATTAATCGAGTCATAAAGACCAAATGCGCGCTGTTTGTCGCGACGGACTGCTCCGGCGCCTGCCCCACGAGTTTTATAGTAATCGACTGTTCCGGCGTAATTGTACATCAAAAGATCAAGATCTCCTGATTCAGAGGCGGAGGCCCATTCATCTATCGTATCCGAAACTTCCTGCTTTATTTGTTCTCTATCGGTATTGTCGGACGCCGGTTTTGACGGCGGAATGTTTTCAGTAATGTTGGAAACGCCGATATCGGCGGAAGAAGTAGGTGAAACTGATGGCGTCGATGAGTTTCTGAGATTTGAAACAATAGCATTATTTGCAGAATTATTTGTTTTCTTTGCGACGTTGTCCTCGCCGTTTCTGGAATAAAGCCACGCACCGATTCCGGCACCGACAACCACAACCGTAAGTATCGCAGTAATAATAACGACCATCGCAGTGCTTTGCTTCTTTTGTCCGGGCCGGGACCCGGAGATTCGGGTGATCCCACTTTTCTGATCGGCTTGTCCCGAATAGGGACTATTTTGCAGGTTTTCCCGAAGATTCGCGGATGCTGGCCGGCCCCGTACCACTGTTTCGGATTCGTCTATCATATCAAGTGGCGATCCGTCCTGGAGGCAGAACCGTAGACTATCATCGGTGTAATGCGTCTGACAATTTGGGCAAGTTTTCATCGGATTCACAAACTAGAATCGGCAGACCATAGCTATCGATAATAAAATTGACTTCGCAGTATGTCTGAATTATCAGTTATAAGCTATCAGTTATCAGCTATTACGAATATGCCACAGCCAATAATCGTGAAAACACTGCCGGAACAAAGTAACCGGTAAACAGAAGCAAGCAGTAAAATTTACTTTTTGAGCCGGTGTCTCTATACTTTTCACATAAGGTTATCAATTTTATTACAGGAATGCGAACTTTTAATTTATGCAAATTATTCTTTTTCTAGCGATAACGCTTGTGGCTCTCGGAACAGGATGCGGAAATCAGACGGGCGGAAACGATGCAGGCAGCGATACTCCTACCGAAGCGTATAAGCGATTGTATTCCGCCGTTAAGGCAAAAGATATCGAGAATATAAAGAATGAAATGTCGAAAAAATCGCAGGATTTTGCCATTACTGTCGCCCAGCGGCAAAACAATCCGGTGGAAAAGGTTTTTGAGAATGGATTCACGGCGACTACGTTCGCTGAAACGCTGCCGGAAATCCGCGACGAGCGGGTAAATGCAGATATGGGTTCGGTCGAGGTCTGGAATGCGAAGGACAGCATTTGGGAAGATCTGCCGTTTGTTGCAGAAGACGGGAGCTGGAAATTTGCCATTGGTGAACTTTTCGCAGGTTCTTTCAAATCACCGGGTAAAGGACGTGCCGCACGCGAAAGAGAGGCTGCAAATGTAATGGCTAATGCTGTGCAGCAGACCAATCCGGCAACAAACAGCAACTCTAATTCGACTGCCAATACAAAATTCGATGGGCCGCAGGTCGAACCGGAAACCGGCGGAAAATGATCGACGAACCGGCAATAAGGGAAATTCTTGCTCTATATAAAAACCACGGTTGGAAATTGCGCCGAGTTTTACTTTCTTCGGCGCTGGAAAAAAGTTTTTCAGCGGCTTCGTCTGAAATTTTCGATGATGTTGAGATAACTCAGTCTACGCTGGACGCAGCATGGTTTTCGCGGTCGGCACGCCTCAAAAGTGAAACCTGGGAGTTGCGGTTATTGGATAAATCTCCCTTCGCTTTGATTGCGGTGATAGATGATAATATCGATGACCACGAAATTAGAGAAATTCTGCAAAATACTGAATTAAAAATGATGCAAACCACAAAAAAAGGGATGAGTTCACATTAATTTGTCTCGCCTTTTGTATTTTTTACTTGCCAATCTTGCCACTACGTCATCTAATATAGTGAGTTGACAAGTTTTGCTTGTAGAGAGCAAACTTGAATTGTTGTAAATGATGATTAAAGATTTAGGTGCCGGAGTCGTTAGTGTTTGGGACGGGCTGCGGCCTATAACAAAAAAGATGCTGGTCGGTGCCCTTGCCAAGAGCGGCACCAACCCTGCAAATAATCCAACTCAGAAATTTTCGTACGATGCTCACGCCGATTGGGAGCTGAGGCGACTTCTTTCGGCATTGGACGAACAATCCAGGAAAGATGCGGCACCCAGGGACGACGATAAATTGGGCGAGATCGCAAAGTTGGCAGAAACCTGTGTGCGCGTGCTCGAAGCGCAGAGCGGCTCGGCCGAAGTTTTTATTCAACTTGCCGAGCGGGCAATTAGAAAGCACGACTACAACAAACTGGACAAGCTTTCCGATAGGCTTTTCGAACGCTTTTCGGCAGCAGAGATCGCCGAAATTGTCCGGCAATCTGAAATGCCGCAAATTCGGGCGATAGCTTACGAAACGCTTGCCCTGCTGCCTGTCCCGACGCTTTTGCCGCTTTTAGACGATTCGCTTTACGCCGATATCGCCGCTAACGCCCTGGAACAAAAGGCTTACGAGTACGATTCTGAAGAAGCACGCGATGTTCTGGATCAATTCGATTCCGAAATTGAAATCAAGGGCGGGTGATCTTCGTTTTTGAGTTCACGCTTCAGCTTGTATTCTTTAATTTTTTTGCCTTGGTTCTGCCAAATCCCCATCGAAACTGCGTCGGCAAAAACGATACGCCGAAGACTCTCACGCCAAGCCACATTACCGGGGCGATGATTTCGTTCTGCCATCCCTTGCTGCTTTTTACGCATTTGTATAAACGTTTGTCCGACCTCCAACGCTCTTTGCCGGAACCGCCCGAGTAATAATCCTTGTCATGTTCGACACAGCAATCTCTGTAATTACAATCAGGAAATAACGAGCAGCCATCGCTATCGCTTTTATTATCGGTTGGAACCTCTGTTGTAATTATATTCTCGCTGCGTTGAGCGATTAGATTCGACGAAAGTAAGGCAAAAAAGATTAGGGCAATTGAAAGTCTCTTCATTTTCTTATCAGCAACAGGAGCTGGGAACGCAGGCGACTCGCCTGCACCGGACGACGCCTCGGCGTTCGGAAACAAATCATGTGTCGAAGTTTTTTAAGCGCGACAGAGCATTCATATCGATCTTCAACCACCCGCTACCGCAGGTGGTACCGACGCGTTTGCTTCAATTTGCTTTTCTTTCAAACGTCCCTGATACATCGGGAATCTCGCTGTCATCTCCGCAACTTCCCTTCTAACTCGTGCCTTTACTTCTTCCGATTCCGGCTCGTGAATAATTGACGCGATCATCCGGCCGATCTTCTTCATTTCCGCTTCCTTCATTCCCCGTGTCGTTAACGCAGGAGTTCCGAGCCGTATTCCGGACGCAACAAAAGGCTTATTCGTATCGAAAGGGATTGTGTTTTTATTAACCGTAATATTTACGGCTTCCAACGCCTTTTCTGCGACCTTTCCGGTAATCCCTTTGCCGTCCATAAAAACGTCAACCAGAAGCAGATGATTATCAGTACCGCCCGAAACAAGTCTCAATCCGGAACCCGTCAAAGTGTCGCCTAACGCTTTCGCATTATCTATAATTTGCTGCTGATAATTTTTAAAATCATCCTGCAAAGCTTCGCGGAACGAAACGGCTTTAGCAGCGATAATATGAACGAGCGGCCCGCCCTGCACGCCGGGAAAAACGCTTCGGTCGACATCTTTTGCAAATTCTTCGCGACAGAGGATCAATCCGCCGCGCGGCCCGCGAAGCGTTTTGTGCGTCGTCGTAGTTACAAATTCGCAATGCGGAACCGGCGACGGATGCAGGCCCACCGCAACAAGCCCGGCTATATGGGCAATATCAGCCATCACTTTTGCCCCGACGCTCCGGGCAATCTCACCGATTCTCTGAAAATTAATTGTCCGCGGATAAGCCGACGCCCCGCAAATAAGCAATTTTGGCCTGTGCTCTTCCGCCGACTTTTGCAGCTCATCGTAATCGATTTGTTCCGTCTCTCTAGAAACGCCATAATCGGCGACTTTATAATTTATGCCCGAAAAATTCAGCGGATGCCCGTGCGTTAGATGCCCGCCGTGCGACAGGTTCATCCCCAAAATCTGATCGCCGTGCTCGAGCGCCGTCATCAAGACGGCCATATTCGCCTGTGCCCCCGAATGCGGCTGCACATTAGCGTGCTCCGATCCAAAAATCTCTTTCGAACGGTCAATAGCGGTCTGCTCGACAACATCGGCAAACTCGCACCCGCCGTAATAACGCTTGCCCGGATAGCCTTCGGCATATTTATTTGTAAAAACCGTGCCCATAGCCTGCAAAACGGCCTCGGACACGAAATTCTCCGACGCAATAAGCTCAAGCCCGTTCGTCTGCCGCCCAACCTCGTCATCGATAGCTTCGCTAATTATCGGGTCGGCCTCTGATATGTTTGCCGTGAAAAAATTGTTCATATTTTAAGTTATGAGTTCAAGCTTCAGGCTTGTCTTCGTTTGACCTGATTTCGCAAAACAATAATAATCCGAAAAGCAAAACTATGGAAACGCTGGAAAGAGCCGCACAATTAAAAGCCGAACTGGACGGCCTGCGCCCGCTCGATGAGGAAGCCGAAGCCCGGATCATGCAAAAGTTTCGGCTCGATTGGAACTATCACTCCAATAATCTCGAAGGCAATTCGCTGACATACGGCGAAACCAAAGCTTTAATACTGTTCGGAATCACCGCCCAAGGCAAACCTCTGAAAGATCATTTTGAGATCACCGGTCACAATGAAGCGATCAACTGGGTTTTGGATTTGGTCAAAGGTGAAACTGAACTAACCGAAGTCTTTATCCGCGAGCTTCATACGCTTTTGCTCAAAGAATCAAGCTATAAAGATGCTCTAACTGCCGAGGGAAAGCCCACGCGCCGCCGGATCGAAGTCGGAAAGTACAAAACTCAAACGAATCACGTCATCACTGTAACAGATGAAACATTTTATTTCGCCACGCCCGAAGAAACGCCTGCGAGAATGCAGGAGCTGGTCGAATGGTTCAGAAATGAAAAGGCAAAACAGGATGTTAACCCGATCGTCCTGGCCGCAGTTTTTCATTATCGCTTCATTCGGATTCACCCTTTCGACGACGGCAACGGCAGAGTTGCACGTATCCTGATGAATTTTATCTTGATGCAGTTCGGTTATCCGCCAGTTATAATCAGAACGGACGACAAATCAAACTATTTCAGGGTCCTTCGGCTCGCCGACGCCGACCAACTTGAGCCTTTTATCGAATATGTTGTAGAAAATCTAGTTGGCTCGTTAGAGGCTCTTATCGCCGGTGCTCGCGGCGTTACTTGAAAATTTCAGACTTAATACTGACAAACAACCTTTCGATTAAACCTAATTTGCAATGTAAGGGCTTTTTCCGTCCTGTTCATCCTACTTTCTATGCTTTCTCAAAATGGATAAGAATTCGTTTGCCACCTCGGACGAAGCATTGTAGCATCGCATGTTCTGTGAATTTGTTCTTCTCTGGTGTCCATTCGTTTCTATTATTCGATTATCTAATCATCGATTCAAATTCACCTTCGCTTAATATCATCACTCCCAAACTCTCGGCCTTCGTTAATTTCGAGCCTGCATCGCTTCCGGCAACCACAAAATCCGTTTTTTTGCTTACCGATGAAGAGACGCGGCCGCCGCGTTCTTCGATTAGTTTGGCGGCTTCGTCGCGGGTAAAGTTTTCGAGCTTGCCCGTCAAAACGAACGTCTTGCCGGCAAAACGCTCATCGAAATTTGCAGTATTTTCGCCGTCGACGTCGGTTTTGACGCCGGCGGCTTTTAGGCGGTCGATCAGATCGATATGTCGCGGGTTTCGAAACCATTCGAATACGCTCATGGCCACCGCCAGACCGATCTCGTGAATCGCATCGAGTTCCTCGACGCTCGCTTGGGCAAGTTTATCAATGCTGCGATAATGATTGGACAAAATCTTTGCATAGCGTTCCCCGACATGCCGAATGTCCAGGCCGTAAAGCATCCGCTGCAAACCGCGTGTCTTGCTGGCCTGGATTTGCTCGATAAGTTTAGTCGCGGACTTTTCGGCTTTGCGTTCGAGATTCGAGATATCTTCGAGCTTTAATGCATATATATCAGCTACATCGCTGATCATTGCGTTATCGACGAGCGTATCGACCAATACATAACCTAATCCTTCGATATCCATCGACCGCCGCGATGCAAAATACAAAATTCGGGCTTTGATCTTCGCGGGACAGTCCGGATTTGCGCAGCGGCGGACGGCTTCGTCTTCGGGTCGCAGCGCATCAAAATTGCAGACAGGGCACTTCGTCGGGAACGCATATTCCTGCTCGCTGCCATCGCGTTTCGATTCGATCACCTGTAAGATCTGCGGGATGATCTCGCCGCTCTTTTCGATCAAAACCGTGTCACCGAGCTTTATGCCTAGCCGCTTGATTTCGTCTTCGTTATGGAGCGATGCTCGCGCAACGGTCGTTCCGGCAAGCAAAACCGGTTCGAGATATGCGACCGGCGTCAATGCTCCGGTGCGCCCGACCTGGACATTTATTTCCAACAATTTCGTCGTCGTTTGCCGAGCCTGATATTTATACGCGATTGCCCAGCGCGGCGCTTTCGACGTCGCGCCGAATTCCTGTTGCAATGCAGTCGAATTGACCTTTACTACCACACCGTCAATCTCGTAATCGAGAGCATCGCGTTTTGGCTCCATCTCTTCGATAAATTTGCAAAGCTCATCGAAGCTTTCGCAAAGCGCGCGATGCGGATTAACGTGAAATCCGTTAGCTTCGAGCCATTCGAGATTTTCCCATTGTGTGGTGAACATCTTTTGATTCCCGCTTAGCACATCGTAGGGAAACATATCCAAGCGTCTTGATGCAACAACGGCAGAATCGAGCATTCGGAGCGTGCCGGACGCACAATTTCGCGGATTGGCAAACGTTTTCTCGCCAAGCATCTCCAGTTCCGCGTTGATCTTTTGGAATGTTGACCTCGGAAGAAACACTTCGCCTCTAACTTCCGCGACCT
Source organism: Blastocatellia bacterium (assembly GCA_013695195.1). Lineage (GTDB taxonomy): Bacteria > Acidobacteriota > Blastocatellia > Pyrinomonadales > Pyrinomonadaceae > OLB17. Next base: position 11,325 of record JACDAY010000243.1, read on the forward strand.
TCGGAGGTGAATCGGCGTTAAGCTTTAGAGGAATGGACTTGATCGTCTTTGCGTTTGGTGTTACTTCGTCGCCCCTGAAACCGTCGCCGCGTGTTGCACCGGCCGTAAGTAACCCGTTTTCATAATGCAGGGCAACGCTCAGCCCGTCAATCTTCAACTCCGCGACGTATTCGAGTTTTCTTCCGTCAGCCAATCTTTCACAACGTTCCGTGAACGCCTTTAAATCGTTCAAACTGTAAGAATTATCCAGCGACATCAACGGAATCCGATGGATGAACGGCTTCAGGCTTAATGCTTTACCTCCGATCCTCTGGGTCGGACTGTCGGGAACGATCAGGCCGGGATTTTCGGTTTCGAGATTTATGAGCCTCTCCAAAAGCTTATCGAATTCGAAATCTGGAATTTCAGGTGAGCTTTTTTGATAGTAGAGGTCGTTGTGCCGATTGATTTCGGCGCGAAGTGATTTTATTTTGACTAAGGATTCTTGCTCGAGTTTATCCGAAGGGCTCATAACGACAGTACGATTCGCAAACCTTTGGCAACCTGATCCATTTTGCTGTCTGAAACCGATCCGACATACTCGAGTAAATCCGATTTATTTGCCGAGACAATTTGCGTCAAATTAGCAACCGAATCCTGCGGCAATCCACTTTGCCGTGGTGTAAGCAATATATTTCCAGGCATTTTTGCCAAACGCAGGTTTGTAGTAATTACAACACCAATAACTGTTTCTAAACTACTTTGGTTGAACTTATCGGACTGAATAATCAAAAAAGGGTGTTTATAACCCGGCATCGAGCCTCTTGGTTCAGGCAGATCGGCCCACCAAATTTCGCCGCGTTCCACTACCATTTGTCTTTCGGCAAAGTCCGGCTTTGCATCTCCTTCCAAAAAGGATCGAGCGATGTATCAACCTCTTCGCAAACTGCGTTGATCCGTGCAGTCAGATCATCCTCGTCAAATTCCAGGCCTAATTTCCTCACTCCCATCGCAAAAACGGCGCTGCGAGAAACCTTCAATTTTTTCGCTAACCGCTCACTAAGCTGAAAAATGTCGTCCGGCACGGATATTGCTGTTTTCATAACTAGAAGTATAACCAAAGTTATACCGAAAATCAACCCATAAATTCCGCGATCAAGCGATGAAAATGATGCGTTCCCTGCTCGCGGGAGGGCGAGTATCTGCCTGGTTTGTAAAACCTCGAATGAATTCCCCGTTGTACGCTTTCAACGACCGCTTCGTCTTCCATTTCCACTTTGTCGAGGTTCGATCCCGCGCCCGTTTCGCGTTTGGATTCATCAGAGACAAATGTGAGAAATGAAACTAAGGTCTTGTCCGGGGTTATCGGTTTGACGATGTTTACAGACACGCCCCAAGGGTAGAAATTGAACATCATATTGGGAAAAATGAATAGATAATAAGCGGCAATGTTTTTTTCGGAGTCGAACGCGGTTTGCAGGATCGAGTAACGGAATGTATCGGTCGTGTAAGTTGAGTATTCTATCGCAGCATTCAATGAATGATGAACAAACGGAATGTGAAAGCCTTCTAGATAATTTTCGCAGTATAATGCCCAGTGTGCGCGGACTTCATAATCCCGGGTAGAAACCAATTTCAAATCCTCCGGATGCATCCGACTAAGCTTCACTTCTGCATCCGGGATGAACGTTGTGAACGCCCCGATCGGATCGATAGATGCAAATAAAAACTTTCCCCAAATCGCTGACCGAATCCGCGTCAAATCATCCTGTTCGCTCGGAAAATCCTCGACGCCTTCGAATTCCGGCATCGAAAGAAACTTACCTTCGAGAGAAAATCTACGCCCATGATAACCGCATCGGATCAATCCAGCTTTGCATTCCTTTTCAACCAGGATCTTGCCTCTGTGTGTGCAAACGTTTGAATAACACGCGACCCTCCCGTTTGTCCCGGTGATAAGAACCGGTTCGTTGAGAAATCCTTCCAACATGAAAACCGGTTTCAGATTATTTACACCGTGGGAAGTTCCGATAAATTGCCAGCTTCGCACGAATATCTTTTCCTTTGAGAGCTCGAAATACCTTTCGTCCGTGTAGAATTCGGACGACAGAGTGCGGGCTTTACGTATGTCGGATTCGATTTCAAAGTCGGCCATCGTTAATTTTTATAGAGCAGATATTCAGGTTTTTCCTCGTCCCGGCTAAAGCCCCGGCAAATTAGGTCCTCCGAAAAAGCTGCTTCAAATTCATCTTTGACACGAGTTTGCTCAGACACGGCTTTTTCAGGATTTGATTTCACCAAAGAATACCAGTCGGCAGGAATCACGATTGTCCATTGCGGCTTCCGTTCCTCTACAAAACTTTCACCGGCGGCCAATTTCTCGACCTTCACGCTTTCGAGATGCCATTCGGCAAAAAGCCGGTCACTGTCGAGACCTATTCCGCCGCCTTGTTTGTGTGCTGTTGAATAATCGGTACCGTAGAAATTCGACTGATACTCGCTTACAACTGCTCCTAGTTTTTCCAGATTAAAAAATGCGTTGCGAGCCTTTACCGGTTCAAAAGTCCATTTGACGAATTTAACGCCTTCGGCAAGCGCCCGTTCACGCTGCGCCCATTTGAGGTTGGCCCCTATCCCAAAGCTTTGAAAATCGCCGTGAACCGCTGTCATATGAGAATAAAAAGCCCGCTCGCCCCGTAGAAATGCCGGCACACTTAGCACAAACCCTATCAAATTTCCGTCCGAAAACGCGCCGAGCGCAAACCCGCCCGCATTTTTTGTTACAATAAAATGCCTGACAGGTGAAATTTCGATCTCAGGAAGTGCAAAAACCGCCCGCTGCAGATCGACGCACGCGGCCAGCTCCTCAAAAGTAACGCATTCCCGAATTTCAGTATTTTCAGTCAAAAAACCTCTTCTGATAATTGCCCGCTTGCCCGCCTGGTTCGTTTACAAAACACTTTCCCAATTTGTCTTTCCGGTGTCAAATTTAAAAACGTTCCGATGAACGTACGGCCTACTTTTATTACTCTTCTAATCTTTCCAAATCTAATTTGAAGATATTATTAAGCGGAACGATCCTTTATATGACTTTGACGGCGAGATGAAAGCAGAGGTCCGGTTGACGGTTACAAAAGATTCCGGCGCGGTTGTCGCAAGCGGTGGAGCTTTTAATTATGGCATAGCAGCAAGGACACTCTGCATGAGAATTCCCTGTTTTTTCCGCTACATATTTGCTATCATATATTTGGCTTTGCTTTGAAACTCTCCACTAGGGCCCTCGCTTTTTAAATGACTCCGCAAAATACTCTCGATCTAAAAGGAAATTTTAATACTTATCCGTTTGGCGAATTGCTTGTTGAGATCGCGCAGGCGGAATTGAGCGGTTCGCTGCGTCTGTTCCGGCAGGATCGAAAAACGAACGTTTATTTTCGCAATGGCGAGGTAGTTTATACGGTTTCAAACTCACGCGAGCATCGGCTTTTTAATATTTTTTTGGGACAAAATAAAATTGATAAACAAATTCTCGCCGGCTATCCGAATTTTGCCAATGATCTGGAATTCTCCGTCATGCTCCAGGAAAAATCCCTATTTTCTAAAGCAGAAATCGATGCGGCAGTCATAACACAGATTGAGCAAATAATCATCGAGGCTTTAACATGGGCTGACGGCGATTGGGTTTTTAGCCCGCTCGCAAAAGTCCGGAGCGATCTTATTTACGGGATCGATACTGACAAACTGCTTTTTCAATACGCACGGTGTCTGCCTTCAGCCTATGTTCTTCAACGTTTTAAGAGCGTGCACGAAGCCTTCAGCGCTGTGCCCGAACGAATGTCCGACCCCAGCCTGCAGGCGCATGAACAATCCGTTCGATCAAAGTTTGCCGATACACCGCTGACTATCGAACAGCTGCGGCCATTATGTAACCTTCCCGAATCCGGATTGTTTCAGGCATTGTACGCTCTTTGGCTTGGCGGATTAATCGCACGCCGCGATTGGAACACTGCTTTTTCCGATAACAAGATAGGCGAAATTCGCAGAGCAAGGGTGTCCCTGGTGAAAGAAGCCCAAACGCCGGACTCGCATAAAGTAAAAACGCCCCCTTTGACTGAACAAATATTAAGCGAAAGTGTAGTTAAAGAAGCCGTGGCTCCTGTAATCGAAATTTCTCTGGAAGAATATCTGGAGCGGGTTGAAAAATCGGAGACCTATTATGACACCCTGGGCGTTGCGGAAGAAGCTCCGCTTTCCGATCTTAAAAACTCCTATCTTACATTGGTCAAACAATTTCACCCGGATCTTTTTCACCGGCAGGACGGTGTAAATCTGCTTCGCATCCAAGCCGCTTTCACCAGCCTGGCGCACGCATATGAAACGCTCAAGCTCCCGGAATCACGGGAGAATTACGATTTCAAAATACGCAAAGAGCTCGAGCTGAGAGAAAAACGCCGTGCCGAGGGAATTCCTGACAGATCGCCGCAGTCGGGCTTGAATACGGAGGACGGCCTGGAGAGCTTTGAACATGGGCTGAAACTTTTGTTGGACGAAGACTTTCACGCTGCTGCGGTATATTTTGCGAGAGCGGTGCATTACAGTCCGGAAAACGCACTTTACCACGCCTACTATGGAAAGGCTTTGTCAGATGACGAAAGTATGAAGCACAAAGCACTGGGAGAAATCCAGCACGCCGCCAAACTTGATCCAAAAAATCCTAAGATTCGACTAATGCTTGTAGAATTTCTGGTCGATATGAATATGCAGAAACGCGCCGAAGGTGAGCTTAAGAGGTTTCTCGAAATTGTACCGGATAATCAGGAAGCCAGAGATCTGCTAGGCCAAATGTAAAATTAGTTCCGAGGAGTCTGATCTGTGAAATCAGAAACTAGAATCCTCTAACTTGAAACTTCTAATCAAAAACCCGAAACTTGTGGTTATGGAAACAATTCTTGCGAAAGAAACGAATTTCGATGAAAAGCTGCTTGAAATTTCAACGGAAATGGATGAGTTCGAAGGCTACACACACGCGCACGGACTGCGTATCGCGGAGATTGCGGACGCCATCGGGAAAAGTTTCAACCTTGCTGCCCACGACCGTTTTTTTATGCAGCAGGCTGCTCTTGTCCATGACATAGGCGAGGTCGTTATGACCCGCGATTACATAAAAGAAAATCGCTATCTGACCGAGGCTGAGCGGATAGACATGCAGCGGCACCCGGTTATCGGTGAGCAGGAGACATCAAAACGAGGGCTTTCCCGGGGCGTTCAACTTCTTGTGCGGTGGCATCAGGAATGGTGGAACGGCGGCGGTTATCCGGATTGCCTGGAAGGCGAGCAAATTCCTTTCGCTGCCAGGATCCTCCGGGTTGCCGATACATTTGCAGCTCTAACTGCCGACCGTCCGCGCCGCGCCGCGATGTCCGATTCTGAGGCAAAGCAGTATTTAACCGAATGGGCCGGCATAGAATTTGATCCGCAAGTGGTCAAAGCATTCCTTGCGCTAGAAGACAGGGAAAAAGAACGTTCTCCAAAGACAGTCGCTGAAGAGCAAGCGGTTGAAACCATGATTTATGATCAATCAGTCGATACCTATACCTAGAAGCTGGCTTGCGTTTGAGCTAAACATTCTCCGGCGTCTGGAGTTTAAATCCGCGGCGATCCCGTTTGCGGGTAATTCTGCTCTGGGCATATATCTAAAGCGGCGCGAAGTGCGGGTTTTTGCGAACGATCTGCTGCAGTCTGCCTGGACAAAATGTGTTGCCGGAATCCAAAACAACGGTGAAAAATTGTCCGATGACGATGTGAATGCCATTCTAGAGGATGTATACGTGCCGCGATATAAGCTCAAAAATCCGGCGCTGCGAAGCTGGTTTAACGAAACGGATTCCTGGTGGTTCGATAATGTTAGACAGAATCTCGATAAGCTGCAATCGCCGGTTGCTTTTGCCATAGGCGCAAGCCTGGGGATGGCCGCCGGTGATTATGTTTTGTCTTTTTCGCCCGAAACGCTCGAACTCCGGCAACCGCTTTCCAACGTATACCGAAGGCTGTGGACGGTGCTTCCCGACCCGGTCAACAATGGCCAGAACAACAGCTGCCAAAACAAGACTGCTGACGAATTTATTGCAGAAACCTTTGCCGATTTGATGTTTTTGCGGCTTCCGGCCGCCGGCGTCAGCGAGCGGAACGCTCACGCGGACAAAAGCATATGGCGCGAGGAATGGCTGCGGGGCGGCAATGATTTCTGGTTGAATTTTGAATCATCCAGGAATGCAAAGCTCGGTGCACGCGTTCAGACTGCGTCGCAGTATTTGCAGCTGTTGCAGGAAACTCTTCGTACCGCCTCACATATAAAGACCTGGGCAATCGCCCACGTCGAAGGCGGTATGGTTTCTACCCAGGATATCGTAGAGCTGATCGGCCGCATTCGCCGCGTGGACGCAATATACACAAAAGATTTTTCCGAACTGACAGGCGCGCGGGCGGTGATCATTACAGCTTAAAAGTCGAGAGTCGAGAGTCGGAAGCGGGAAGCCGGATTAGGAATTCCTGCTCACGACTCTGGACTCTCAACTCTTGACTCTCGACTTATTAGTTCTTATAAACCATACGACTCCCGACGTGCCTGCTAATAACCCAGAAATAATTGTCAGCGTCTGCGGCGAGATACCGTAGATCGCCAGGCTCGCGGCGTAGCTTGACAGGCCGAACATCGTAATTTCAGCGCCGCGGTCGAGCGTTGAGATTCGCCCTCGAATATAGTCCGGCAGGCTGCGTTGAAACATCGTTTCCTGCACGGCGTATTCCACCCCGACGATAGCCCGAGAAATAAATGTGAGCACCATAAATAGCCACAATGTCGGCATCAAACCCGCGGCCGCAAACAGTATCCCGTGAACGATCAGCGTCCAGCCGATAAAACCACGATTAAAATCCATGCGGTCAAGGTACATAGACGCCCGGCGTGCGATCATCATCCCGAGAAACAATCCGAAACCGGTCGCTGTCCACAGCATTGCCACGGCAACATCCGGATTCCAGTTCTCCGCTTCCGCGAAATAAATGCCGCCCATTCGTTCAAAAACAATATTTATCATTCCTCCGCCGGTCGCCCAGATAACGTTCAATATCAGGATCGTCAGGGCGAAATGATTACGAACGGTGTATCGCAGGCCTTCCTTCAGCTCGCTGAAAAACGACCCGCGGCCCGCTCTTTCAACCGTTTCCTTTTCGCGGACGGCGTCTTCCGGTATCAGCCAGACCGAATAGGCCGAGATCAAAAAGGAAGCGGCGTTGATGACAAACGCAATCTGGTAGCCGAACGCCGCCGCAGCCCAGCCGCCAAGTGCCGAGCCGATTGCCATCAGCAAAAACCGGGTCGAAAACATAAGTGCGGTTCCCGCTAGAAGGCCTTCTTTACCAGTCAAGTTTGGGGTCGCGGCATTCTTCGCCCCTTCGAAAAAAGCGCCGAATGTCGAAAGCAGAATCGTCGCAACGTAAGCAATCCAAAGATTCCTGGCGTCTGTTACCAAAAGGAACATTAACGCGACAACAACCCTCGCAAGATCGGTAAATATCATCACCTGACGGCGAGAAAAACGGTCGACAAACGTACCGGCGATAGGCGAAAAAATTGCAAACGGAAAGAGGCGGCAGATAAAAAAGATGCCCGCGGCCATCGGCGA
>JACDAY010000278.1 GCA_013695195.1 Blastocatellia bacterium
GCGGGATCGAGGAAGTTTATATCGGGAGCGCGGACTTGATGCAGCGTAATCTGGATCGCCGGGTGGAAGTCATCGTCCCGATTTTAGATCAGTCGATCCGGGATTATATCAAGCACACAATTCTCGACGCCTATCTGCGTGACAATGTGAATGTGAGAACACTCCGGCCTGACGGCAGCTATAAAAAAATATCGGGCGGCGAACCGTTTAACGCACAAATGTCTTTTGCCGGTCAGGATATTACAAGCTAAGCCGCAGCCCTTCGCTTAAATCTTGCTTCCGCCACATCGCCGATCATTTTGCCGAATTTTAAAGTCAACCTCGGATAACCGCGCGCTTCGGGTTCCAGGTCCCGGATCTCGAGTACTTTTTCGGCCTTGGCAATATGCTCGATAGTGCCTTCTATTTCCATGTAAAGGCCGAACGGCAGCTCGTCCAATACGACCTCAACGTCGCGGAAATGCCAAGTTTTCCGATGCTTTTCGTAAATAACGGATAAACGATATCCAAGCTTTTCGATAATGCTTTCCATTGCATCGACATCCGCCACAACGGTTTCGAATTCGATCTTATGTTTGATGTCGTCATCGTTTCGAAACTTTTCTTTGTAAGTTAAAAGCGTAACACCGCCTATTTTGCGAAGCCGCAGTACGGCACTTCTCTCATCCAGAAGACCGCCGCGGTGAAGATAATTCTCTTCAAATACCTCGCTTGAAAACACCGCTCCCATTTTTTTCAATTTCGCGGCTACTTCGTCCATACGCGTCCGGCTCAAACGATATTTTTTCTCGATCTCAATTGCCATTGTGTGAATTTTGATGTCCGGCGGAATCTGACCTGTTTAATCAATATTAGGTAAATTGTTTTGGCGGGGCAAACCTTGTTTGAATTTTCCGGCAACTTGACTAGCGCGGGTTCGTACTTGATACTTGAAAAAAAGGTCAGGTTTTTGCCTGTGCCTAAAAATTCAACAAAAAGAGGAAATTTTATGCCATATCCGGAAATGATGATTCAAGGGATGCGTGCGGAACTCGCCCAGCTCGGGATCGAAGAAACAAAAACAACAGACGCCGTTACCGAAGCTGTTCGGAACACAGACGGCACTTTGATGGTCGTCGTAAACTCGGTTTGCGGCTGTGCAGCCGGCGGCGTACGGCCGGGAATTGCGATGGCTTTGCAAAATTCCGAAGCCAAACCCGACCGCACGATCACGGTATTCGCAGGCGCGGATATCGACGCAACCGACACGGCTCGGGAATTGTTCGCCGGCTATGCTCCGTCTTCACCGTCTATCGGTATCTTGAAAGACGGCAAGCTGGTTCAAATGTTTGAGCGTAAAGACCTTGAGGGCCGGCCGCCGACGGTAATTGCACAAGGTTTGATAGAAGCTTTTACAAACCACTGTTCGAAAACAGAAGCTGCGAATAATTAGGAATCATTAAATTTGGCGGAGCATGTCAGAACCGGCAGCGGTAGAGACTGGGTTCCTGTCTCTGATGACGAGACAGCCCAGTGATCGAAGAATCCGGTCGCTACCGCTCTCGGTTTTGACTGAACGCCGATCTTAAATCGACATATGAAAGACCTGTCAGTTCCATTATCTCATTTTCCGTCAAAGCGACGCAATCAATTGCCCGTATAAAAAAGTTTGCAATACCCTGCGCCGACGCCGCGTCATCAAAAGTATTTCCCGTAAGAGATGCCTGTTTTTCCTTTTCGATAAAAGTCTTGAGCCGCAATGCCTGTTCGTCTTTCGCTTCGAGAAAAAAAGCGTAAACCGCTGCGTAGCGGGCGACGAGTTGATTCGGGTGCAGATCCCAACTTTGATAAAATCCGTTTATCATGGAATTCGCAACATTATTATAATGAACACGCCACGCGGAATGAACCACCCGCCTGTTTTCTTCATTTTGGACTTTAGAGAGTTTCGAACCTTTGTGAACAGGCACCGGCATGTTGGTTGTAACTGAATCGGACAACCGGATTTCCAACGGTGATAGCGCAGCCAGCATCATTTGCCGTGCAAAGTTACATGCTTCATGCCGCAGGTGCTGATGCGAAGACACGATCCCGAGACTTGCAGTGTAGTCGTATGCACCAAAATGGACCGAAGTGCAGCGGCCTTTTGCGGATTCGACCAGCGATCTGATCGCGATCCGGCCTTTCTTGTCTACAACCGCTGAAGGCGTTTCGATCATTATCTCTATCTTTATCGAACCATTCCGCAAACCTGCTTTCTTCTCGATCTTTTTCAAATATCTGCACAACTCCTTTACTTCCTTTTTGTCGGCAGCCTTCGGCAAAGTTACGACAAAATTTTCCGGAAGCTTCCCGCCAGTTTTTTCGAGGAAATTTTCGATGAATAGGTGTAAAGTGTGAACGGAGCGGCCAAAGGTTTCAGGGGAAAACGATTTTATGCGAAACCCGGAGAATTGCGTAATCTTATTTTTCAGAAAACCAGCGGCAAGCTCATCGGATGCCGAAATTGCGTGGGAATCTTCTTCCTCATCACTGCGAAACCCGTAGCCGTCTTCGAAATCTATGCGAAAATCCTCAACAGGTTCTTTTTTTAGTTTGTCAATAGTTCGCTGATAAACCGTCCACGCGAACCAGGCCGCAAAATTATCCTTTCGGACTTTTTCGGGATTCTTTGCAAGCTGTCTTTCCATCTCGGCCACAATTTTGGGATAACGCGGCAAAGTTTCAGAACCTTTGAGCCACATCGCTCCCGCAAAATCTACAAAATTCGGAGCGTATGTTTTTATAGAATCAAGGGCGATCCTGCCGAGTTTCTGCGGTGTGTCAGCTTTGAAAAGATGTGCACCACCGTAAACGACATGAACAGGCGAACGGATTTGCCCTTTTTTCAAATACTTTTCCTTTACGTCCTTCACGATCAAAAGAACGCCTTCATCTCCGTCATGTAGAACTGTTTTGCTCATTCCAGAATTATCCGTCAAGTCATGACATTTGCAACAAATAATAGTAATTCCGATGAGAAAATGCTAATCTCGGGGCGATGAGCAAAGTTGAAAAGCTGCGTCAAAGAATCCTGGACGGAAAGTCTGACGCTAACATAAGCTTTGACGACTTGCGAAACTTTTTGCGTAACCTTGGATTCGAAGAAGGAATTAAAGGCAGCCATCACAGCTTTCGAAGGCGGGAGTTGGCGATAAGCCAAATTTGCAGCGTGACGGCAGTAAAGCCAAATCTTATCAAGTGCGGCAAGTACGTGAAATCATCAAAAAACATGGTTTATGAAAAATAGTAGTTCATCAAAATACGAGATAATAATTTATTGGGATAACCAAGATAATATTTTCGTGGCTGAGGTTCCTGACCTTCCGGGATGTTCGGCGCATGGTAAGACGCAAGTTGCGGCAGTCCAAAATGTTAATGACGCTGTCGAGCTTTGGCTTGAAACCGCTCACAAATTTGGCGACGAAATCCCGCAACCTCGCCGGCATCAATTAGCGGCTTGAATGGGAAAAGTTAAATATCCGTTTATGATTTATCTCGCCGAAGAAGGCGGTTATGTGGCAGAAATTCTAAAAAAGTTCTTCCAT
>JACDAY010000313.1 GCA_013695195.1 Blastocatellia bacterium
TGGTTTTAAGCCCGCCGCTCGGGTTTGCAAATGATTTTGCGATTCTCATTCGCGGCGATGTCGCACGAGAAAATAATTTGAAAACGATTTCAGACGCTGTGCCGCTTGCAAAAAATTGGCAGGCCGGATTCGGCCAGGATTTTATGTCGCGCGCCGACGGCTATCCGGGTTTTATAAAGGCCTACGGGCTAAATTTTTCAAAACAGCCCCGTGAAATGGACCTGTCGCTGATAAACCGTGCGCTCGCCTCGGGCCAGCTCGATATCATCGCCGGAGCCGCAACCGACGGCCTTATTCCCGCGCTCGACCTTTTTCAACTGGAAGACGACCGAAAATACTTCCCGCCATACCAGGCTGTTTTTATTGCACGGCGGGATGTTTTAGGAACATTGAATGACGTTTTCGCGATATTGAATAACGCTATAACGACCGAAGAAATGAGAAGGCTGAACTATGAAGTTGACGGAAATAAACGTTCGCCAAGAGAAGTTGCGGGCAAGTGGCTTCAGAAGCTTAGGGTTACGAATTAGCGAATTAAAACAAGCAGATCGTGCTAAAATGTAATTCGGTATGCCGGTCAAAGAGGAAAAATACATCGATAAAAACAACCGCTTGGTGATGACGCGGCTGGCAGCGATAGAAGAGCAAAACGACCGTTCTTTCGATATAGAATTTTGGCAGCGCTTAACCGATGAACAAAGGTTGACCGCGGTTTGGGAATTAGTCGTTTTTGCTCATAAGGCGAAAGGGAGAGACCCAAGTGAACTCAGACTTCAGCGAACTGTTGAAAATCTTAAACGACGGGAAGATTAGGTATTTGATAATTGGCGGCTACGCAGTCGGAAAACATGCCGAGCCTCGATATACGAAAGACCTCGACATTTGGATAAGCAACCGCCGCGATAACGCTGAACGCGTTTACGAAGCTCTGGCGAAATTCGGTTCACCGCTGACCGGGGTATCCATCGAGGATTTCACCGATCCCACTTTGATTTATCAGATCGGCGTTGAGCCGTCGCGTATCGACGTACTGATGGGCTTGAAAGAGTTAAGCTTTGACGATTGCTGGGAGCGTCGAGTGACAACTGTTATCGACGAGACTGAAACGTATTTTATTTCCATCGATGACCTCATAAAGAATAAACGAATCACCGGACGCCCTCAGGATCTGCTGGATGCCGAATCGCTCGAGCTTAAAAAGAAGGAACAGGAAAAAATAGACAAACCTATCGGCTGAAAAGTATATGAGTGCGACACTCCTGCCTTAAGGCAAATATCTTGACAAGTCGGAACGTGAATTACCTCAACAGCTAAACTTCATTAACGATCGATTGGGTCGTTAACAATTTTGCTTGCAACTTTTCCGTAAATATTGTAGTCTTAGTAGTTTGATAATCCTTCTCTCTTTGTCAACGGTATGCTCGCTCTCATTGTGAGGCAGCGATTTGGATAGTTCGAGAGATGGTTCGTTAGATACTGTCAGAAGCGGCTCCTGTAATTTTGAGCCTTCTTGCGTTGGTCTTCGCTGCAACCGTTACACCGATTTTTACCCACCGTTAGATAACTTCTTAAAAAATCCTGAAGAACAGGAATGGTTTGGCCTTTCCGCAAACGTAGTTTTGCCCATAGAAAGGCGCCATTTGGTTTCCTATAGCTCCATCGGAGCGAAATGTTTGTTGGTATTGGTTACGAAAAGTGAATCGAGCTGCATCGCAGCGGTATTATGCCGTTCCTATGGAACTTAAGCCTTTTCAATCCGATTCGTTCTACAAACATAGCGTTCCTCCGGAACTCGGAAGAAGCAGACAGTTTTTCGGTTGAGAGAAAATATTTAGATAGAAAAATGACTTTTATAGAATTAGGCTTGCAGCCGTTTTTAACGGATAGATGCGAGTCATTGGGTTACACTGAGCCTACACCCATTCAAAACCAGGCTATTCCTTTAGTTTTAGACGGCAAGAATGTAATTGCCACGGCAGAGACCGGGACCGGTAAAACGGCCGCTTTTCTGCTTCCGATTCTTCAGAATCTCGGTAAAAAGCAGCAAAAAGGGACGACCGTACTTATTTTGTCGCCTACACGCGAGCTTGCCAATCAAACTGATGCCTTTTGCCGCGATTTTGCGCCGAAACACATCCGATGTGCTTCGATCATCGGGGGCGCGGGTTATAGAAATCAGATCGACGCGATAAAGCGCGGGGCGAATATTATCGTCGCAACGCCCGGACGCCTGATCGATTTTATGGAACAGGGCATGAT
>JACDAY010000038.1 GCA_013695195.1 Blastocatellia bacterium
TCATGCTTGGCGGGACGGTTTCGGCAGAACATGGTATCGGGAAGCTAAAATCAAAATATCTGCAGGTAATGATGGGTGAGCGTTATATCAACGAAATGGTGGAATTGAAACGTGCATTCGACCCGAAAGGGATTCTTGGTCGCGGGAATATGTTTGATGAAAAATTTTTTGTTTAGAGCTTGCTGTGCTAACAAAAAAAGTAAAGAGGGTAGTTTAGAAGCCGGGTGCTATAGCTGATGACACGCTAAAGCTTGAACTCAGAACGAGTTTTCGCAGAAATTGAAAAAATTTTATAGAATAACGACAAATGATTAAAGCACTTCTACTTGATTTCAACGGTGTCATCATCGACGATGAGGCGATTCAGATGCGGGCGTATCAGGAGATTCTGGCGAAAGAGGATATAGCTCTCACCGATGAAGATTATTATTCGAGTCTCGGAATGGACGACAAAAGCTTTATTGCTGCAGCTTTTAAGAGGGTTGACAGGGAGCCCGAGACAAATAAAATGCTCGAAATCACGCAGGCAAAAACACAAAAGTGGCGCGAAGTAGTTGCCGAAAATGTGCCGCTTTTTGAAGGAATTGAGAATTTTGTACGCAAGATGTCCGAGGAGTTCGCTCTTGGGATAGTCAGCATGGCCAAACGTGAAGAAGTTTTACATATTCTCGAAAAAACAGGCTTGACGAATTGTTTCTCGATAATTATCAGCGCTGAAGATGTTGCAAACCCGAAACCCGATCCCCAATGCTATCGCGACGGCTTTCGGCTGATCGATCTGGACCGAATTGCAAAAGGGCACTTGCCAATGACTCACGGGGAATGTCTCGTAATCGAGGATTCTCCGCCAGGCGCGGCTGCCGGGAAAGCAGCCGGACTTCCGGTTTTAGGCGTAACGAACACCGTTTCGGCTAATGAATTGCGTGCTGCAGGTGCAGATTGGGTAACGAAATACTTGGACGATTGGATGCCCGGATCGGTTCGCGGGGTATTCGTGTAGGAATATTACCCAAACACCAAAAACGTTATGGTTTTTTCCGCTCAAAGCCGTCTTGTTTTATTCTTGTTCCACTTATTCGGTGGTTCAATCTTTTCTTTTTCCACAGAAAAGGAAGAACAGGAACGGAATAAGAGGAACAGGAAAAGAAAAGTATTAAGAGCTTTCCGGCGCCTTGCGTCTCTACGTTAAAAAATACATGACGGATCATTTAATTTCATTTAATGACGCCCGGAGCGATCTTCTTGCGTGCTCGGCATTTCTTGCGGAGAGCATTAAAAGCAGCGACGGGCGCTCCGAAGCCTTGATGGCGGTCGTGCCGCAGTATCTTGCAAAGGGCGATGTCGATCTTGCGGCGGAACTGGCTAATACGGCCGGCGATCCGTTTACGAGGGACAGGCTTTTGATTCTCGTGGCCGAAAAATGCGCCGAGCTCAATGACGACGAATATGCCCTTCAGCTGGCCTATGCGATAGAGGATTACGGCTTGCAGTCGCAGGCACGCGAACGGATCGCTCTTCGGAAAGCCTCACAGGGCGATTTTGAAAAAGCACGCGTTATCGCAGATGAGATAGATCATCCCGACAGCGTTATTGCTGGAATTGCGATTAAACAAGACGCAGACGGCGATATGGACGGAGCCTTGAAAACCATAGGAGAAATCGGATTTCCAGGAGCCGCAGTTTATGCATTGACGTCAATGGCAGTCGCACGGCTGGAAGCCGGAGAACAAGACAACTCTGTCGGTCTTCTCGAAAACGCGTCGGCGGCGGCCGACGATATCGAGCATAATGAAGAGAAAATTCGTGCCCTGTCGGACATCGGCAATTTGTTTATCGAGGCAAAACGAAACGACCGGGCAATCGAAACTTTCGACAAGGCGCGAGCTAACGCTGAGACGCTCGACAATATTCATCGCGATGCTTTTCTCGCAGCTATCTCGCTTGGTTTTCTGCGTGCCGGCAGCATAGATCTGGCCGACAGGACGCTCGATCTGGTTGCCGACAAAACACAGATGGCCACTGCATTGCTCGGGTTTGCGCGGGAACTCTGGCGAAGAGACGAAAAGAACGAAGCTCTTGAAGCGCTGGAAGAATCGTATGCTATTTTAAAATCGCAACGTGAATCGGAGACGCGGGACAGCAAGGCGAAATTTGCCCTGTTCACATCGATAGCGGCCCAATTTGCCGGTTTTGATAAAGGCGAGCGTGCAATCGGCATCGCGCAGGAGATAGTTGATGAAAACGAACAGATGTCTGCGCTGGGTCAGATTGCGCAAGTTTTGACGATCCAAAAAAAAGAAGATCTTGCTAAACAGGCTATTCGCGCCATTCAGGAAGACGCCAGCCGAGTCTTTGCGCTTATCGGCGTGAGCGATGGAGCGAATGAAAACGGCGAGAAAGAAACAGCTAAGAGTTTTCTCGAAGAAGCCGCCGTACTTACGGAAACAGTCCCGCAGCTTGCCTCCAGAACTTCGGCCTACATCGGAATCGCAAAACGTTTTAAAAATTTCGGCGACATGACGCGGATGAGGGAAATTTCGCTTTTAAACTTGGAAACTATCGCCACAATTCGTGACGAGAGCAGCCGGGCGGCGGCATTGGCAAACCTCGCGGAGCTTTACGATGAAGCGAAATTTGAATTAGGCGGTCGGGAAAAAGAAATACTTGTTGAGATGGTTCGCAAAGCGGCAATCTAGCCTAGAAAATCTCGTTTGCCACAAGATCTTCATTTGTATCGCGTTTTCTGGCTAACACGATCTCACCATTTTCACGAATCAAAATCACAGCCGGTAAAAATCTTCCGTTATATTGCGAAGCCTGCGCGAGCGAGTACGCACCGCAATTAAGTAACGCCAAAACTTCTCCCGGCTGAACATTTTCAGGGAGCAGGCGGTGATCAGGCAGCCTGCCTGAACCCTCTATATCGAAATACACATCGCCTCCGTCGCATAGCGGCCCGGCTAGTTTGTATGGGAAGTCATGTGCTTCGCCTGGCCGTTCCGCCGAAATCAAGTGATAATACCACTTGTATGTTTCCATTGAGAGCAGAATGTTAAAGCCGGCATCAGTAAGCAGCCAGGTTTCCTGATCGATGCATTTGTTTGCCAACCCGCGCTCGATGTGGGAGATACCGAACCCGATCCCCACGTCACGCGACTGCTTTGCGTTTTCGATTTGAACCTTTTTATTCAATTCCTTATTTATTTCTTTAAGCGGCCTGTTTTTGAGATTTCTCACGGTGGTCAGACAAATTCCCGCATCAGCGATTATGCTTCGTCCAGGTTCAATGAGGAGGCTGAGTCCATCCATGATGTCGACTGTCTCGAGGTGAACCGCCTTAGCCCTGACAGCTTCCCATGCATGGGAGATCGCTTCCCGCGGTTCGTAATCAGCCTCGAACATATTCTCGCGGACGTAATTCTCAAGAATTTCTTTGGGCACTGGGCGAGTCGTGACCTGACCGCGATGTTCTGTCCGGATCACGCCTTCGGAAACCATTTCGTCGATCCTTTTTTGAATGTGGTCGGGAGGCCGGTGTTTACCGCGCGAGTAATTCACGGGAAAACCGCCGCCGAGATTTATATGTTTCAGCTTATTGCCCGTTTCACGATAGATTCTAAGCATGAAGTCAAACAGCAGTGTTAGGGCCTCCGTATAAACGAGAGAATCGGGGTTTTGTGAGCCGATATGAAGATGGATGCCGCAGAGATCGAGATGCGGCGAATCTTTGAAATCGCGAAATGCTGAAAAGGCTTCGTCCGGCATCATGCCGAATTTAGATGTGAGCAGCGCGGTTTGCAGCCCCGAGTGCGTATTCGTTTCGATTTCCGGCACGAGCCGGAGACTGACGTTTGCCCGTTTATTCAAACGTCCGGCTGTTTCTTCGATAAGTGATAATTCATAAAGGGAATCGACCTGTATTGCATAGATTCCCGCATTTACAGCACCTTCGATTTCCCAGACCTCCTTGCTAGTGCCGTTGAAAATGATCTGCTCCGGTTTGAAACCGATCTTCAACGCCTTCCAAAGCTCGCCGCCCGAATTTACCTCAATATCGCTTCCGGCATCTTTAACCGTGCGAAGGATCGCCATATTCGAATTGGCCTTAGCGGCGTAGCAAATTTTTAACGGGCATCCGATTGATTTCTCGGCCTTTTTTATGCGAACAATATTATGACGAATCCGTGATTCGCTAAATACGAAAAGCGGTGTCCCGTATTGTTGCGCTAATTCGACGGTGGAAACTCTGTCGATGTGAAGTTGGCCGTTCTGAACTTCGAGGAATTTTTCGATTTCCCAGGGTTGAGTCATTAATATATCTAAATAAATCAGCCACAGATTAACACGGATAAACACAGATAGAGAACAAATCCGTGTCATCCGTGCTTATCCGTGGCTGGATTTTCCTCACTTCTTACTTAAAAGCTGAATGCCGGATCCGCGCGGATACAGCCCGGGCAAGGAGATCGGCAGCCGGCCCGAAATATCCTGCGTTCCCAAAATCGCACTAGCGGACGCTCTTTGCAGGCTCGGCATATCGCCGAAAGCGACAATATACGTTTTTAGTTGCGGAAAGCTGCCTAATATATATGGATTACCGAAGCTGACGCCGATC
The DNA here is from genome assembly GCA_013695195.1 of Blastocatellia bacterium. Classification (GTDB taxonomy): domain Bacteria; phylum Acidobacteriota; class Blastocatellia; order Pyrinomonadales; family Pyrinomonadaceae; genus OLB17. The sequence continues at coordinate 4,616 of JACDAY010000038.1, forward strand.
ACTTTTTTGTCTGCGGCCAAAATCTCCCGCAAAACGATAGCGCCCGATTCCGGCAGACCGACGCTGTTTTTTGCGCCGGAGCGAACGCGGCCGTAAAGCCCGGCGATAACGACATCAGCTTCGGCTACAGTTTTACGTGCTGCCGCTATTTGTTCGGCGGTCGAATTTTCCTGCAGATATGCCGTTTCAAATCGCAGGCCGTTCTGCCGAAGCGTTCCAACCAGGGTTCCCATTGTTCCCGGCCCGTCGAAGCCGTTTGAAATTCCGAGGACCGCAACTTTCGTATCCATTTGCAGCGGAATTAGACCAGCGTCGTTTCGCACCAAAGTAATGGCCTTTGCCGCTATTTCCTCGGCCAACGCGGCCGTTTCGCTGTTGGAAACAATGCGGTCGAGTTGATCGAGTGGCACAGTCTTTTGTTTTGTTAAACCCAGTTCGTGTTTCCAGGCAAGGCTTTTGCGCACCGATTCGTTTAATCGAGCTTCACTTATACGGCCGGATTTTACGGCATCGCGAAGCCCGCGCAGCATCGCATCGACATCAGCGGGTTTTTCAAGTATATCGGTTCCGGCCAGGAAAGCTCTGACGCCCGCTTCTTCCTGCGTAAAATATAAAGTAAGCCCGCTCATGCTCATCGCATCTGAAACGATCAGGCCGTCGAAACCCATTTCTTTTCGGAGAATGTCAGTTTGTATTTTGGCGGAAAGGGTTGCGGGAATTGTAGCCGTTTGCGTTACGATTTCCGCTCCGGCTTCAGCGTCGCCCTGGATTGATTCCTTAAGCGGTTTGATCTCTTCAGCGTCGATCTGCGGCAGGCCGATATGGGCGATCATTATCGAGCCGACGCCGGCTTCGACAGCTTTGCGAAATGGCAGCAGCTCGGTTTTGTCAAGACTCGCGCGCGAGTGATCGATGATCGGCAAACCGCGGTGCGAATCGACATTTGTATCTCCGTGGCCGGGAAAATGCTTTGCAGTGGCAAGCACCCGCTGGCTTTGCACGCCTTGAATAAAAGCAACGCCGTATTTAGCAACTTCCTCAGGATTTTCGCCAAAGCTGCGAACATTTATTACCGGATTGTCGGCGTTGTTATTGACATCGAGCACAGGCGAATAAACGTGCATTATTCCCATTGCTTTTGCTTCGCGGGCGGTAACGACACCGATCTTGCGGGCATATTCCGGGTTTCCGGTCGCTGCAACGGCCATCGCCCAGGGAAAATTTACAGCATCGCCGAAACGCATGCCTATGCCGGTTTCCGCATCGAGCGATAGTAGCAGCGGAATCTCGGCAAAATCCTGCATTCGATTCCCCAAATGAGCAGTCTCGTAGATTGGAGCGCCGAAGAAAATAATACCGCCAATCTTATTCTCGACGACGTGTCGTTTCAAGTCCTTGAAAAACTCGCTTTCCTGATTCGCAAATCGTGCGTTGACGCCGACATGAATTAGCTGACCGATCTTTTCATCGACCGACATATTTTTTAATTGCTTATCAGCGTATTTCCACGCTTTTTTTGACGGCGTGAATTTCTTTGACTGCGCGACGCGTAGACGTGTAGACGCAGAGACGAAAGAGCTAAAAGCCAGAAAAATTGTCAGGAATAAACTAATTAGAAACTTCATCTTTTATATTTTTTGAAAAAACTAAAGTTGCGAGCCAGGCAACCGAGAAAGTTGTAATACTGCCGATCAGGGCATACCACGTCCACGCTATCTTCGTGCCAAGCAAAATATAAAGCATCAGCAAAATGCTAGCAGCCATGCCGGTCAACGCATGAATTTCCCGTGCACTTTTCAGAAATGCGCCGACGAGAAAAACGCCGAGGATTGGCCCGTTAATAAGCGATGCGACAGAAAGAGCCAAGCCTAATGCGGATTCTTCGGATGACATAAAGACTATCGCGAGCGAGATCTGTACGATGCCGATTACAACCGTCAGCCATCCCGATATTTTCATCAGATGTTTATCGGATGTGTTCCTGGAAAAAGGCTTATAAAGATCGTTGACGGCGGTGGCGGCGATCGAATTCAGCGAAGAAGATAACGCCGCGGCGAATATGGCGGCTACGACCAAGCCCGAAAGACCGGGCGGCATGTGTTCGGTAATAAAATTCGGGAAGACCTGGTCGGTTTTCAAAAACGGCAGCGTCGCGCGGACGCCTGAACCGCTCACGCCGGCCTGAGCATATTCCGGCAAATTGTACGGTGCATAAAATGCAAACAGCAATACGCCGATAAATAAAAATCCTATAAATTGCCCGAGGACGACTGCGCCCGACGATAGCAGCGCAAACGATGCGGACGAAGGTTTTTTTGTGCAAAGATAACGCTGTACCAAATATTGGTCAGTGCCGTGAGTGGACATAGTCAAAAAGCACCCGCCGAATATTCCTGCCCAAAATGTATATGTTTTCGTCGAATCCCAAGCAAAATCAAACACGTTGAACTTATTAAATTGCTCTCCAATCGCCAATGCACCGGCAAATCCGCCCTCTATATTATTTAGAAGCACAAAGGCCGCCGCAATGGCGCCGCCGATATAAATTACCAGCTGAACAACCTCGACCCAGATCACGGCCTCAATTCCGCCGTAGAAAGTGAACACGATCATCACAATTCCGAGCAAAATTACCGAGCCGACAACAATCGTGTTTGAATCCGTGCCCGGATTGAACGAAGCATATACCGCCGCCAGAACAAAAGCGGTGAGCAAAAGGCGAATGCCGTCGGCAATATTCCGCATTATTACGAAAAGGCCGGATGCAAGCATCTTAACCTTTGTGCCAAAACGTTCTCCCAAAAGCTGATAGACAGTTTGCAGCTCACCCTTGAAATACATCGGAATGAAAACAAGGGAAATCACGATGCGACCCAGCATGTAACCGAAAACAAGTTGGAGAAACTCAAAATTTCCGCCCTTCGCAAACGCTACGCCTGGCACCGAAACAAATGTGATCGTACTTGTTTCGGTGGCGACGATCGACATCGCGATCGCCCACCACGGCACATTCCTGTCGCCGACAAAATAATCCTCGGTCGTCTCCTGTTTCCCGGAAAACCATATCCCAAAGGCCGTTATGCCTATCAGGTAGCCGAAGATTATGATGAGGTCGAGTGTTTGCATTCTATCTTAAGAAAGAGAGTGCCTTTTCAACCACGAAATCTGATTTGCGCAACGCAGTTTCCGAAACATCGCGTTCCGCTTTAGCTCCGTTCATAACTAAAGCGACACGAAGATCCATGCCAGCTTTGAGCAACAAAGTAGTTGCTGCCGATTCATCTAAACCTGTTTCCGCCATCAAGATACGAAGCGAACGCTCATTAAGTTTTGAATTGGACGATTTCAAATTCGTCATCCGGTTGCCTTTGACGTAGCCGAGGCGGATCATGGCAACGGTCGAGATCATGTTGAGGATCATTTTTTGTGCGGTTCCGGCCTTCATTCGGGAAGATCCGGTGATTGCCTCGGGACCGACTACGGGTACTATTACGACGTCGGCCGCGCGTGTGATCTCAGAATCGGGGACGCATGTTATGCAGGCTGTGAAACAACCAACCTGCTCGGCATATTCTACCGCTCCGATTGTATAAGGAGTTCGTCCCGATGCTGCTATACCAACGACCGCATCTTTTTCCGTCAGGCCGCGTTCCTGCAAATCCAATGCCCCGGCACTTTTATTATCTTCACTCGCCTCGCTGGCTTTATAAAGCGCCTCGTATCCGCCCGCTAAAACTCCCTGGACGACTTCGTAAGACACGCCGAACGTCGGCGGAATTTCCGAAGCGTCGAGTACGCCGATGCGTCCGCTCGTGCCTGTACCGGCATAAAAAAGGCGCCCTCCGTTTTGGAGCCTTTCGACGATCCTGTCTATAGCCTCGGAAATCTCCGGCAGCACCTTTTCGACAGCCAGGGCGACAACCTTATCTTCGTTATTTATCAACCGAACTGCTTCCAGCGTTGATGCCTGATCGATATGCGCGGTGTTTTCGTTATCGCGTTCGGTTATCGGAATCATTTTATCCATAAGCAATGATTTTGGCAAAAAAGTCAAGCGAAGGCGTTTCGCATGAGTTTTTCGGGCTTTCGGATGCTGTAGGTAGAGCGGGAGACGCTCTCGGTTTTGCCGCCGACGGCTTAAAAGGTCATGGCAGAAGCCCTGCCGTTAGGGAGGACTGAGATTAAATGGTTTTGGCAGAAGCCTGACCGTTATGAAAGGCTAAAATTTCGAGCACCTCCTAACGGTCAGGCTTCTGCCTTTATAGAAACGCTCTAATAAATGTGGCTGCGGCCGCTTAAAGCTTCGTCGCCGACACTCTCGAGAGATTTACGTCTGGATTCCTCTTCCAACGCCCGTTGGCTGACGTAAACTGCATCTTTATCACCACGGCTCATCAATGCATATGCAATTCCCGCCGCTCCGATTGCAAAAGCGGCTCCCGTAATAAATGGATGCAGCGAGGCTTTTGTATAAATACTGCTTTCGGCGACATGTCCTTCGTACCCGCCGCGTTCATTGAGTGTGAGATCGGAGGCGTCGTAAAGTCCGTCGTTACTTTCACCGTTTGTGGGTTTGTCCGACTTCTGCATATCTATCATCGCAGCTTCCATATATTTGTCTGTCGTACGCGGAGCAAATTTTCCTAACAGAGAAAGCGCCTTGCCGCCCGCTCCTACAAAAACGTCCCGCACGGGGTTTTCCGCGCAATGAAGAATGGTTTCTGCCACTGTTTCCGGCGCATAAACGGGCGGCGGATTTTCCGGCTCGACGCCTAAATAATTCTTCGCGTGTTCTTTATACGGCGTGTCGATCGCCGCAGGTTTTATGAGTGTAACGGAAACCGGAGCATTTTCAGATTCCAGTTCCATTCGCAAAGAATCGGTAAATCCTTTGACCGCATGTTTCGACGCACAGTACATTCCCTGAAGCGGAATCGCGCGGTCTGAAAGCGTACTCCCGATATTAATCAACGCACCGCCGCTTATTTTGAGAGTGCGAGCCGCTATGAGCGAGCCATAAACCAGGCCCCAAAAGTTCGTCTCAAACAACTGCCGCGAATCTTCCGTCGGGACTTCTTCGAGTTTGCCGTAGATCGAAACTCCGGCATTGTTCACCCAGGTATCGAAATTTCCGAATTGACTCAGCGCTTCCGCCGCAATCTTTTTAATATCGCCTTCCTTGCCGACATCGGCGGCGATGTACACGGCTTTTACACCGGACGCATTGATCTCGTTGGTCAAGGTTCTTAGCGCGTCTTCGTTACGAGCGGCCAGGACGAGTTTTGCTCCGCGTTTTGCGGCCATCCGGCTCGTTACCAAACCGATGCCGCTGGTGGCCCCGGTTATTACCATTACTTGTTCGTTCAAATTTTTTAATCTTACAGCCATTTTAATATTTACTCCTTATTACACTTTGTTCGCATGAACTTGAGCGGCCTGAGCGGAAGAAGTTGTCAGCGAATTCGGTGCGTCTGCGTGAGCCCCGTCATCGATGCCGATACCGAGCCTTTCGACCAATTCGCCGCCCAACCAGCCGCCAAAGGCAGCCATTCCGGCGCCGATAAACGAAAGTACACTTGCAAACAATTCCGGCCGTTCGGGGACATCATAACGCAGCCACCAACTGCCGATGAAAAGTACCAGGGCCGTCGTATTCCCCAGTCCGTGCCACAAGCCAATTCGTTTTGCCCGGGTAGCGCTTGGAATTGCTAGCCAATCGATCCATCCGAAAGGCGCGGCCAGAAGTCCGCCAATAATGCCAGCGGCGATCATCCAATAGGCGACAACGGCCATCGTCGGATTTCCCCAAATTCGATAAACAACGTCGAAAACGACTCCTGTCGCCAGCAAACCGAGTGGGAAAACAATGAGAATCGGATGGACGGCATGTCCGAGAAACTTTGCTCTACTTTCCATTTTATTCGGCCTCCTTGTGTCGAAAATGTTTGATTTCAAAACACTATATGCGATCAATAAAAGATTTAGCAATAACTATGCCTAATTCTAAGCCTGAATGGCAAAATGAGGCAGAAACGCGAATGTGAATGAGCGTGTTCCTAAACGCGAGATATAAGACACCGCTCCCTAAGTGTCGTTTCTGCCCAACGGGCTAACACGCTTCATAACTGTGGCGTTTCTGCCCCGGTCGCCTAACGCTTTTCGCCGTTCTTCGGGCTTTTCAATGACATAAGAGCAGCAGCATGTGCGGGCGGCATAAGAGGCTCGGTCAAAAAGGCTTGCGGAGCGCACGGGTGGACCGTCTCGAGCATCGGTGTCGTCAACAACTTGCCGGCGTTGAAAATACTGCCGACGCAGCCTATCGGAACTTTAGTGCGCTCCAATTTTAACTTTTTGATAACGGCGCACGCGGCTAGGCCAAGTTCAAAACCGGCGTCCTCGAGTATCTCGACTGCAATTCTATCGCCTTCCTGAGCGGTTTCCACGACGAGCCGGGCGAAACCGGCGATCCGCGTGTTGTCCACTTGCGGAGAATAGATGGCGACAATCAGATTTTCCGGCCCGGAAGCGCGAAAATATTCCGAAGCTCGCTCGCTTAGCACCGTTGCTGAGCCGCGGCCGTCTGAAGCCTTTGCGACCGTGTGCAAAGCGCGCTGGGCGATGCCGACACCACCGCCTTCGTCGCCGGCAAGCGGTCCCCAGCCGCCGGATATCGCAATCTGTCCGGCTGTGTTTTTTCCAAGACAGATCGAACCTGTCCCGGCAATAACGACCAGGCCCGGTTTACCCAAAGTTGTACCGTAAAGCGCGATTTCTGCATCCGTAATTACTTCCACCTTTTTTATTCCGAGACGCATTGTAAAACTTTCCCGCACACGCTGACGCAAATCGGCACGTCTCACTCCTGCAAGTCCGAGCGTTGCGACGGCTATGTCTCCTTGGGAAACCCCGCAGGAATCGCAAGCCTCAGTCACCGCCTTTACAATGTTTGCAACCGCGGTCTCCACGCCTACACGCAATGGGTTTGACGGCCCGGAAAAACCTTCGCATCTAACATCACCGGCTATGTTCATTAACGCAATATGCGTTTTGGTTCCGCCGCCGTCAACACCGAGAAACAATTGGCGGGCTCTGCCATTGCGTTTTGAGTTTTCGGATCTA
>JACDAY010000315.1 GCA_013695195.1 Blastocatellia bacterium
CCGTCGGACCTGTTCGACGGCACGATCAACATGCCGGTGATGCACCAGGCCGTTAAGGCGTTCCTGGCGAATCAGCGGCAGGGCAACGCTTCCACGAAGACCCGCGGTTTCGTCATCGGCGGCAACCAGAAGCCATGGAAGCAGAAGGGAACAGGCCGCGCTCGTCAGGGCTCGATCCGTGCGCCGCACTGGGTTGGTGGCGGAACAGTCTTCGGACCGACGCCCCGGAGCTACGCGCAGTACGTGCCGCGCAAGGTTCGCGCGCTGGCGCGGAAGAGCGCCTTCAACGCGCGCGCTCGTGAGAACGCAGTGATCGTCATCGAGTCGTTTGACATCGACGCCCCGAAGACTTCGGCATTGCTCGCGCTGCTCAACAAGCTTGGTATCGCCGACAGGAAGGTCCTGATTCTCTCCGATGGAGTGAATCACAACCTCTATATGAGTGGCCGGAACCTTCCGCGCACTCACGTGCTGCCCTACAGCGACGTGTCGACGTATCACCTGCTCTGGTCCGATGTCGTGCTTGTCGAGTCCGCCGCCTTCGACAACACAGAGAACGCAGAGGATACAGAGAACGCAGACACAGAGAACGCAGACGCAGAGGGAGCAGAGACAGAGGGAGCAGAGACAGCGCCCGCGCGCAAGGCAGCGAAGAAGGCAGCGAAGAAGGCAGCGAAGAAGGCAGTGAAGAAGGCAGTGAAGAAGGCAGGCGCCAGGAAGACCGCTGCGAAGAAGACAGGCAGGAAGACAGTCGCGAAGAAGACAGTCGCGAAGAAGAGCACGGCAAAAAAGGCTGCGGCGAAGAAGTCAGCCGCAAAGAAGAAAGGGAAGTAATCAATGAGCTCACTTCATCGCACAATCGTCCGTCCGATCGTCACCGAGCAGAGCTCGGCCGCGTATCAGGAGAGAGGCGAATACACGTTCCGCGTCGCGAGCGACGCCACCAAGACGACAATCCGCGCCGCCGTCGAGCAGCTCTTCGGCGTCAAGGTCACTGGAGTCTGGACTTCGAACCAGCGCGGCAAGTCGCGCCGGGTCGGACAGGCGATCGGTCGCAGGCCGCATTGGAAGAAAGCCGTCGTGAAGCTTCGCGACGGTGACACCATCGACATCTTCGAGGGTTAAAGGTCATGGGTGTTCGTCAGTTCAAGCCAGTGACCAAGAGCTCGCGCTTCCGCTCGGTCTCGGATTTTGCCGAGATCACGCGCACGACGCCCGAGAAGTCACTGGTCGAGCCGCTCAAGAAGTCTGGCGGGCGCGATAATCATGGTCATATCTCGATGCGTCGCATCGGCGGTGGCCACAAGCGTCAGTACCGCATCATCGACTTCAAGCGCAACAAGCATGGTATGAGTGCCACGGTGCAGCACATCGAGTACGATCCCAATCGCTCGGCGCGCATCGCGCTGGTCGAGTACGAGGACGGCGAGAAGCGCTACATCCTGCACCCGAAGGGACTTTCGGTCGGCGACAAGATCGTGTCCGGACCAGGCGCTGACACGCGCACCGGCAACGCTCTTCCGCTTCGCGAGATCCCGCTTGGTACCGACGTGCACAACGTCGAGCTCAAGCCGGGCAAGGGTGGACAGGTTGCTCGTTCCGCAGGCACCTCAGTCGAAGTAGTCGCGAAGGAAGGCGAGTACGTCACGCTTCGCATGCGCTCGACTGAAATGCGCCTCGTTCACGGCCTTTGCCTCGGCACGATCGGTGTGGTCGGCAATGCCGAGCACGAGCTCATGTCGCACGGCAAGGCAGGCAAGAGCCGCTGGCTCGGCAAGCGACCGAAGGTTCGCGGTGAAGTCATGAACCCGGTGGATCACCCGCACGGCGGACGCACACGTGGCGGACGCAACGTGGTGAGCCCGTGGGGCAAGAAGGAAGGCGTGAAGACGCGCAACAAGAAGAAGCCGTCGCAGCGCCTCATCGTCCGCGGCCGCAAGCGCGGCAAAGCGACGAAGTAGTTCTCAACCGGAATCGTTAAATGGCGAGAAGCGTAAAGAAGGGGCCGTTCATTCAGGACGCGCTGATGAAGAAAGTCGAGACGATGAACTCGAACAACGCGAAAAAGGTCATCAAGACCTGGGCGCGCTCGAGCACCATCATCCCGGACTTCGTCGGGCATACGTTCGCGGTGCACAACGGCAACAAGTTCATCCCGGTCTACGTGACGGAGAACATGGTCGGGCACAAGCTCGGCGAGTTTTCTCCGACGCGCCTCTTCCGTGGTCACACAGGGCAGAAG
>JACDAY010000344.1 GCA_013695195.1 Blastocatellia bacterium
TCTCCATGCACGACGATCTTTTCTTCAAACTGTACGACCGCCTGCCCAAGGAAATGACATTTGTCAGAGAGTTGCTCGTGTCCAGCCTTTGGCGCGCAACTGAAGAAGGCCTCGCCGCTCCTCGTGCGGAACCTGCTGACAAAACTTTTCAAGAAACAAAGGAAAAAGAGGCCGTTCGCGCCGTGCCGCAATAGGCCTAAGGTGAACCAGCTAAACTTGCAATATAGTTTTATAAGGAGTTTGTAATTTATATGCTTCTGTTGATAATCTTCGGCAGAAGCATTTGTTATTACAATAAAATGAATCCAAATTTATATGTGAATTCTGACGAGAATTAGAGTAATAATTTGTTACAATAATCGTTTATGATAGTTGAAATTCCAGACCAAATAATCAAACAGTCGGGGCTTTCCGTTAAGGAAATTCTCCTTAAAGTAGCATGGATTTTATTTCAGGAAGAGAAACTGACGCTAGGTCAGGCAGGCAAACTCGCCGGACTTCATCAGTTTGAATTTTAAAAAGAATTAGCTGCTCGAAATATTCCCGTTCATTACAATGAAGAAGATTACAGACGCGACTTACAAACCATAGGCTTAATCAAATGATTATCGTTTCCGACGCTTCGCCAGTTTAAAATCTAATTCTCGAAGAGCTCGGCGAAATTTGAATTTTATCTTTAACTCCCTTTGACCGTTTGGCATTTGAACGCTCTGGGACATGGGACAGCGGTCTTGCCATTCCGCTTCCAAAGACATATCCTAGGCACTTGGCACACATTCCGATAAGCAGATAATAGATTTCAAGAGGGGAGGTTCAGTTATGTTAAAAAAAGGATTATTTGTAAAATTGGTGGCAAAACCCGGCAAGGAAGCCGAGGTTGAAGCGTTTTTGAACAGCGGGTTGGCTCTCGTTAATGAGGAGCCATTGACGGTAACATGGTACGCGGTAAAATTCGACGATTCGACTTTTGCTATCTTCGACACCTTCGACAGCGACGAGGGCCGTGACGCTCACCTGAACGGCAAGGTTGCCGCCGCGTTGATGGCGAACGCCGCCGAGCTTCTACTCGAAGGGCCAAAAATCGAGAAGATCGATATCCTCGCGGCGAAATCTGCGGGCGCAAAAGCGGGATCTTCCGTAGCGTAGAAAATTACAAAATCATCAGGCAGGCGATGCGGAAACGGTCGCCTTTTTTGTTTACCGGATTACCACAATTTAGTATATAATATCGCCGTATTTCTGAGAAAGGAGTGTGAGAGATGGAGCGAATTTTAGGACGATACTCGCCGTATATATACGCAATTCTCCGAATTGTAGCTGGGTTTTTGTTCGTGGTACACGGCACGCAAAAGCTTTTCGGAGTGCCGGCGCCAAAGCAGCCTATGCCTTTGGACGCTTTAATGACGGTCGCAGGAGGGATCGAGCTTGTAGCCGGGTTGATGATAATTCTAGGCTTTTTTACCAGCATCGCGGCATTTATAGCCAGCGGCTTGATGGCGGCTGCGTATTTTATGGCACATCAGCCGATGGGCGCTCTCCCGATTCAAAATATGGGCGAGCTTGCCGTAATCCTGTGCTTTGTATTTCTCTATCTTGCCTCTCGCGGATCGGGCGTGTGGAGCGTGGATTCGATGTTGCACGGCACGCCGCCGCAGGCCGCCGAACCTTTGTAATGCGGGCAAACAAATTCGATATTGTATAATCTAAGTATTCGGTAAAAACATATGGAAAACTTTACAAGTACATTTGGAAACACCGCGGCAAACGCACTGCCCGCTGAAAGGGCATCGTTTATCCGCAAAACATATCTCCTGCTGGCCGCTGCGATTCTCGCGTTTATCGTGGTCGAGGGCTTTCTGTTCGCTTCGGGCGCGGCCGGGATGATCGCGAATGTGATCTTCAGCGGCGGTATGATGGGTTGGCTGCTTGTGCTCGGCTTGTTTATGGGCGTTTCGTTTCTCGCGAACAGGTGGGCAACTTCCGAAACGTCAAAGGCGACGCAGTATTTCGGGTTGGGCATTTTTATTATTGCCGAAGCCGTGATATTTGTGCCGCTTTTAATGATGGCGACGTATTATTCGGGCGACGGTTCGGTTTTGATAAAGGCCGGAATCGTAACGCTCGGCTTGTTTTTGGGAATAACAGCGACGGTTTTTATTACGCGATCCGACTTTTCGTTCCTCGGCCCGATCCTCGCCATCGGCGGATTCGCCGCACTGGGCTTCATTGTCGCAAGCGCCTTGTTCGGCTTTACGCTGGGCAACATATTTGCCTTCGTGATGGTCGCATTCGCCGGCACGGCGATATTGTATGAGACTTCGAATGTGTTGCACCGTTTCAACACGAATCAGCATGTAGCTGCTTCGCTTACACTTTTCGCAAGCATAGCACTTCTGTTCTGGTATATTTTGAGTATTTTTAGCTCCAGGGATTAGAACTTTTTATCTTAAGAAGCGGGGGCAAGCCGCCCTTCCTGACCTGAGATTATTAAATTGGTTTATTGAAATGCAGCTTGAATATACTCAAGCTCATTCTAAAAAGATTCAAAAATAATTCACAGTCCGGAAGGGGTTGCTTGCACCCGCTCTTTTCTTGTGCTGTTAGTTCACAATTAAAATGGAATGTCATCTTCATCAAATACGATTCTTTTACCAGTTTGCGTCTTCCGTTCCGCCCGCAGGCTTTCCGGCTCGATCTCTTTTAGTGAGAGGTTTCCATCAGAATCTTTCAGCAAAACTTCGATCCGTCTTTCGGCCTGAATAAGCCGTTCGCGGCATGCCCGCGAAAGCTTCACGCCGTCCTCGAACAATGACAGGCTCTTTTCCAACGGCAGATCGCCGTTCTCGAGTTGATTCACGATCTTCTCGAGTTCATTCAACGACGTTTCAAACGGCTTTTCCATAATATTATTTCAGAACCACCTGCGTTAGCGGGCGGTATGCAGCAGACAATAGAACCACCCGCTCACGCAGGCGGCTATGACTTTTACTTAAAAATATCTTGGGCCTGTTTTAAAAGAGTGCCTATATTCTTTATGCCAAGACGTTCCGGTGAGGAGTCGATGCTTCCTTTTGAAGCGACGGCTATTATTTCCTGGCCAATCTTTTGAGCGATACTCGTTGCGAGCTGTTCATCGCGTACGCCGACTATTTGCCATTTGTCGCCGCTCTTTCGCATTTTGACCTCGAAAGCGTGTTCCTTTAGTTTACTGGTAACCAAAGCAATGTCGTTCTGAATGTTTATATCAAGATATTTATCGGCGCCCAAAGCCATTGCGGCGAAAGGAACATTTTTGAACTTTTCCGTCTTGTCGCGGATCAGACGAGGCAATTCTTCCCGCGCCCGTTCCTTGATTGCAGGCAGAACCGGCTGAGCGATCCGCTCGACACGGGCAAGGGTTTGCGGCGGCAACCCCCGGCCGTAAAGCTCGATAGCCTTTGACGTGATCTGCGGCAGAAAGTCGTCGACAGCCGCATTCGTATCAATTAGTTTGTCGATCGCGGGCTGGTCTTCGTCTCTGGCGGCGTCAATTAGTAGTGCAAGCGAATATTGCGGAGTTGATTTCAAACTCTGCCAATAAAAATAACCGCCGACACACGCAACGATAGCGATCACTGCGATCAAGGCGGCCGCAATCTTTAGCACCGTTGCGGACCTGCCATGGACTGCCGGCTCAGCATAACCGCCTAAACCTGCCGCGTCGCCTACATCATAAGTTATTGAATTTTGTACAAATTTTGACATAGTCGAGCTATTCAGATGCTAAAACCTCTGCCGAGAGTTTCCCGTTTGCCAGGCGTATGTTCAATTTGTCTCCGGTTTGTGTTTGTTTGGAATTCCGCACAATCTCGCCGTTTTCCTTTTCGGTGATGGAAAAACCGCGGTTCAGAACGGACAAGGGCGAGAGTGCGTCGAGCTTTGCCATCATTATACCCAGATCCTTTGCCTTGATAGCTGCAATTTCGCTGCCTGCGAAAATTTGCCTCTTGCCCAGAAGTGCTAGGCGTGTCTCGTAACCACCCAGTTTCGCTGTAAGCCCAAGAGGCGAAAGCCGCGCTGTGGCAAGAGCAAGCCGCTCAGCCTTATTCTTTGAATTTTCCAAAATAATTGAACGCATTCGCTGCTGCAGGTCGTTAATTTCGTAGTCTAATTCCTTTACGCTGTTGGGAAACTCGACAAAGACACGTGAAAGAGAGAGTGATTGCAAACCTGACTGCGCTTTTAGAAGTCTATAGTTGATCAATTGTTCAAGGTCGCTTGTCCGGCTTTCGAGATAACGACAAATATCCTCTTCTTTCTGCGCGACGATTTCGGCGGCGGCCGAGGGAGTTGCAGCCCGCAGATCGGCGGCAAAATCCGCGATTGTAAAATCGACCTCGTGTCCGACAGCTGAAATGACCGGTATCTCCGACAGCCTGATCGTCCTCGCCACAAGTTCTTCATTAAATGCCCACAAGTCCTCAGCGGAACCGCCGCCGCGGCCGACTATTAAGACATCTATCTTATCTTTGGATACAACTCCGGCGTTAAATTGATTTGCAAAACGGATTGCCTGGCTTATTTCATAGCCGGCAGTTTCGCCCTGAACACGTGTCGGAATAAGAATAATGCTCACTGAACGCGCCCGCCGCGACAAAACATGCAGTATATCGAAGAATGCCGCTCCGGTTGGCGACGTAACGACGCCTATTTTCTTTGGAAATGCGGGCAGCGGCCGTTTTATTGCCTCGTCAAATAAACCTTCCGCCGCTAGTTTCGACCGGATCTGTTCGAATGCAACTTTCAAAGCGCCTTCGCCGACCGGCTCCAGCGATTCGACCATCATCTGATACTCACCTTTCGGCTCGTAAAGCGTCAATCGCCCGCGAACACGAACCTGCAAACCGTCAAACGGCTGAAAACGAATCTTATAATTCGAGCCTTTGTAGCAGGCCGCCTTTAGCTGGGACAAGCCGTCGTGCAAAGTAAAATACCAATGTCCCGACCGCGCGTCCATAAAATTGACGATCTCGCCCTCAACCCATACCGAAGCAAACCGCCGCTCGATCTCAGATCTTACCTGCAAGTTAATCTCCGACACCGTCAAAGGCCGGCGTTCTTCAGTTTCATCAAATAGAGATTGTAAAAGCGATTTGCTCATCTGCGGAAAGGTTACCGCGACTCGGCAATCTTTCCAAATCGAAACTTAGAATGTTAAATTCGACTACCAAGCCAGAACCGCGAACGATAGCGACCAAATGCTTCCGACTGTCTCGTCGCATGTACCAGCGTGCGCAATGTCCAATTCGTCCCATTTAACCTGAATCCCAAATAAAAACTGCCCCATTTTCTTGACTTACTCTGCAAAAGAGAGTAAGTTGAGGCAGTTTTGTCTTAATATCGAGTCTCGAAATCAACGGTGTTAATTAGCTTTATCAGCGCCGTTTCTCAGCCATAAGTTTATAAAAGCGATCCGGCTTTAGTGCGAAAACGAATCTACGGAAAGAAGGAGAATTGAAATGAAAAAACTGTTTGTTACTATGACCTTGATGATGGTGTTCGGTTCGCTCGGATACGGGCAGAAAATGACCACCGAGCAGACATTGATGAAAATGGAACAGGAAATGGCGGACGCCATCGTCAAAGGCGATATGTCTGTCTATGACAAGTACTCTGCCGACAATTCGGTTTTCACAGATCCGGGCGGCATGATGATGACCAAGGCACAGAGTCTCGCCATGTTCAAGTCTGGCGATCTGAAGCTTGAATCGATAAAGATGGACAATATGAAAGTTCAGATGTTCGGCAATACGGCAGTCGTAACTTACACGTCGATGGACAAAGGCACGTATAAGGGCAGAGACATCAGCGGCGAATATCGCTGGACCGATGTGTTTGTTAAAACCGGCGGCAAGTGGAAACTGGTCGCCGGGCAGGGCACACCTATCATGAAGCAGTAGCAAACTCTGTAAAAACAGTAAATAAAATAGTTTGTCGGGCAGCAATTCTAATGTTTCGCCCGACAAACTTTTGTCTAATAATTACTTACATTATTCCGGCTTAATCCACTTTAACGACCGATCCAACGCTGACAAATGCGTTAGGTTTATTAAGCTTTACTTTCAATCGCGGCGAGGCGCCGTTACCTTTTACAATCGACGTGTCCGAGCGGAAGGTTATTGTGTATGCGGTCCGGAGTTGGATGGCGATGTCGTCGTATGCTTTTTGGATCTGGCTTATCTGAGTGATCGGGTAATAAACTCCGCCGGATACTTTGGCCAATTTTTCGCCTTCGCCTTCGGCTTTCGATGTTAGTGTCATATACCGTCCGCGCAGCGAGTCGATGGGAGCGTCCGGACTCGCGGCAGCCGCAGCAATGAGGGCGGACGGCACGTAGAGCGGGTAGAGCAAAGCGCCGCTTTCCTGGATCGAAGCGAGCATGGAATCGAATGGCAGAAATGATCGGTTATCGTCGCCGTCCGTGAGGATGACGATTGCCGTGCGTTCACCTTTTAGCGGCCGCAGCGTATCGGCCAGCGTATAGGCAAGTGCGTCGTAAAACGCAGTGCCGCCGCCGGCGTCAAATGTGTCGAGGCTTTCGGAAAGTTTTGTTTTATCGGTCGTGAATTTTGAAATAAGCTTTACGTCCTCATTGAACGTAACGATCGAAATCCGGTCGCGGCTATGTATTGTATCGACAAAGTTTTTTGCCGCCTTGCGGATAAAGTTCACATAATTATCGACGCTGCCGGAAACATCCAGAAGCAGAACAAGATTGAACGGTGCGGTTGCGGGTTGAACGGACAGAATCTCGCGGCGAAGGTTATTTTCCGAAAGCTCGAAATCACCGGAATGCAGACCGGCAATGGCACGATTATTCACGTCGGTTACGCGGACGGAAGCCTTTTTGATGGATGCTCCAGGAATCTCTTCGGAGCCCGTCTTTTCGGCAAACGACGGTTCGCGCTTGAACGGCGGAAGCGTTTTTGTATAATCTCCGAAATATTTGGGTGCCGCACGGCGGATTGCTTCCATGAGAAGCGAATCACCGCTGCGGATTATTGATTTTGCAGCAAACGTAAGCTGCCGTTCGCGCAGATCGCTGGGGACTTCATTCGGCGGAATGTTCAGCAGAATGATGCCTCTGTCGGTGGTGAAGTTTAATGAGACGGTCTTAGGCTTTTGACTTTTCTTTTTCTTAGCATTTTTGGCACGCTCTATTACTATCGCGTTTACGCCTGAGGACGTGAGTGATTCCGCGTCGCCACTTCCGTCAGCCTGCGAATCCGTTCGAAGCCCGGTCGCTACCGCTCCCGGTTCTGACACATTCGCCGCGTCTCCGCGTCCCTGGGTCTCCTCGTCTGCATATCTTCCTTTGATCTCGAACCTGCCGCCGGATTTTTCCTTTACCTTTTCAAGTTCGATATCACTCATGAAACGGGGACGCGAAGCATTCCAGTGAAATGCGTATCTTAGATCGTCCGTGGGCACGTCGGCAGCTATCGTTCCCGTATCGGTCAAAACTTCGGCCGATTGCACGTCACCGGAAACAATAACTTCGCCTTCGCGGGTCTTGATCTTAACCTGCATTCCCGGGGGCATTGTTATCGAAATATCGATACGCTGTTTTTTGTCGCTGGGAACGACCTCGATCTTTATATCAGAGCTGCTATTGTCGATTTTAATTTCGTTTTCCGTAATAGCAGCAGATGAGTTAACCGAAAACGAAAGCTTTCCCTCTTTCGGTTTGTCATCTGCTTCACCTGCGCCATCAATGTTTTTAATTTCGGCGACCGCTTCCACACGTCCGTAAAGATTAACTATCTCCACGGTTCCGCCGGCTTGAACGGGAAATTCGCGGTTCACGTTTTGAGCATCGCCTGTTATTACAAAAGCGAAATTGGCGATAAACAATATCGCAAGTTTTATACTAAACTGCTTCATTTTCTATGTTTTGCCGGTAATCCTTCCGGATTGGATCAGGCGCTGGCGGACGCGTTCCTGCCATTTTTTTCTCGGCTGCTCGGTTTCTTCGAACTGGGTCAAAAGATCCTGCAGCGGCTCGCCGCCGGCCTGTCGGGTTTTCAGATACAGCAATGCGATGATTATAGCAGTGAAAGAGATTACTACTATTTGTATCGGAAGCAGAAAAATCTGGAGCAGGGTCTCGAGAATAGTATCTTTGAGGCGGCTTCTCATGTCTTTGTCCGAACCGTTTATCCTGAACCTTTGGCCGCCGCTGAGACTGAAATTTATAGTGTCCTTTTTTTCGGCCGCCTCGTTCGAGGATGCCTCATTTTGTGGATTTCCGTCCGCCGGTTGAACGATCGCTGGTTTCGGATCCAGAGCTTTGGCCGTGATGTTTACAACGAACGAGATCAGGCCCGCGGCAATGAGGGGAATCATAAACATTATAATAAAGGCGGCGAATGCAGTAACGACGGAACGTTTAACCAGATTCTTCGATCTTTTCAAAGCCTGCCAGCCGCGAATGTTTTCCATCATCACAACCGGAGCCACAAGCATCAGCCAGACACTTGTTATGAAAAATCCCACAGCTCCCAGCACAACGGCCGTAACGCCTGCAATGATCAATTTGTTTCCATCAATACCGATCGTTGCCCACAATAAAACAAACGGTATAAAGAATCCGACCCCAAATGCGCAAGCACCGACAATCAACGCCAAAATAGTGCTGAAGACGCCGGTTCCTGCGAAAGTTTTCCATTTTTTTCGCGCCTCGATAAGTGATAAACGCACTTTGATTGGGCGAAGAGGGACGGCGAGGCTCTGGGTTACGATCCACGTGATCGTGCCCGTGATCAAATAAGCGCAAAACGCCGTGACAATCGCCAACACAAATGCACTAATCCCGATTCCGGCATTAGCAACTGTCGAAGGAATTGTGTCACTCACCTTTAAAAAGCTCAGGACAACCAAAATGAATGTGAGCACGATCAACGGCAAGTGAAAAAATGTCGACAGCATTAGAAATTTCGGCATGTGTTCGGTGTAGATCATGCCCGCGCGGCGAAGCAGCCCGAAGATACCTTCCGAACGCGAGCGGAGAGCGCTGGCGAAAGCTTCGGCTGTCTGCGGGCGCTCGTCCGGGTGTTTCGCAAGAGCTGTTCCGATCACACGCTTTAACTTTTTACGCACTTTTTTTGCATTTAGCGGCGGCGGCGGAAGCTCTTTGTGAGATTCCATAACCTCCGTAAAATCACCGCTGAAAGGCGTTCCGCCGGAAAGCATCTGGTACGCAATCACGCCGAGGCTGTAAATATCCGAGCGGGTGTCGAGCTTGTCGCCTCGGCATTGTTCGGGCGACATATAAAGCGGCGTGCCTAATACAGCGCCAACGCGCGTAAGTTCACTGCTTGTCGGTGAATCGAGGAATGTGGAAAACGAATTCTCTCCATTATTTAATGAAACATTTCCTTCGACGGTGGCCGGAATGATCTTCGTTCCAATCGTTTCCTGATCGGTTTTCAGCGCAGCCGGCGCCGGAGTAATAGACTTCCGGCCCTCAGTGCCGTTCCCTGCCGGCTGGATTTTTGTTTCAGATTCCGGCAAAGCAGCACTGCCTTGAGCCAGGGCACGAGTCGGTGAGTCTCCAAACCTGGTAGGCGATATACTGTCATGAACGGTAGCATCGTGTGCGAAGTCAGCCAAAGTGGCTTTCGCGGAGGAAGCGAGTGTCGGCGTTGAAGAATATATAGCTGCGGCCGAAGTTCCGGCTTCCGGATTCACGTGTTCTTCAAGTTTTGCAATACCGAAATCCAATACCTTTACCGTATAGCCTCCGCGTTGATTCGGTTCAAGCCAGATATTGTCGGGCTTCAGGTCGCGATGAATAATTCCCTGCCCGTGCGCCTCGTGAACCGCAGAGCAAACCTGCTCCAAAATGTCGAGCGTCCAGCCAACCGGCAGGTTTTTTTCTTCCTCGAGAATTTCTCCGAGCGTACAGCCGTCGAGATATTCCATTACCAGATAAGCCACCTCACCGTCCGAAGTTTGTGAAAAGCCAAAGTCGGTTACATTTACGACGTTCGGATGCCGCAATCTCCCGGCCGCACGGGCTTCGCGGCGAAAGCGTTCCACGAATTCCGCACGTTTCATAAATTCGGGCGCGATTATTTTAACCGCAACCGGGCGTTCGGTTCCGAGATGCGCAGCGAGATAAACGGTTCCCATTCCGCCGCGTCCAAGCTCGCGCTCGATCTTGTATTTCTCGTCGAGCGTTTGCCCGACGAAACCCGAATAATTCATATCAACGACTGAAACCCAATTCCGTCTTGTGACCAGAATGCAATTACGTATGATAAACCAAAATAGTTTAATGTGAATCCTGAATTTAATAAAGATGCTTCGAGAGTGGGGCGATTTTTAGCTTGCATAATATATTTTTTTTAGTTACCTTGAAATCCCTATAAACTATCAAACGAAAAAACTTTGTTTCATTCGTGAGACATTATTGCACAAATGCTTCTTTCTATGTTAATCTAATATAAGAAAAAACTTAATAGAAGGAGCAATAAATGTCTGGAGAAGCTGTAAAAATGGTTATGGATAAAGGAAAAGCTATAGAATCCGCACTTTTGCAGATCGAAAAGAAATTCGGCAAAGGCTCGATAATGCGTTTGGGTGAAAAGCCGCATGAGGAAGTCGGGGCGATCTCGACATGCTGCTTGAGCCTCGATGTGGCCATCGGGGTCGGCGGTTTGCCGCGTGGTCGCATTGTCGAGATTTACGGGCCGGAAAGCTCGGGTAAAACGACGCTCGCACTGCACGTAGTCGCCTCTGCGCAGAGAGCCGGTGGTATTGCGGCTTATATCGATGCGGAGCACGCGATGGATCCCGGATACGCAGGAGCTCTGGGCGTAAACATTGACGATCTGCTTATTTCTCAGCCGGATTCGGGTGAGCAGGCACTCGAGATTGCCGAAACGCTCGTGCGCTCGAACAGCGTGGACGTGATCGTAATAGATTCTGTGGCGGCGCTGGTTCCGCGTGCTGAATTGGATGGAGAGATGGGCGATTCGCTTCCCGGTTTGCAGGCTCGGCTAATGTCGCAGGCTCTGCGAAAGATCACCGCAATCGTCGCCAATTCGCGCACGACCTTTATCTTTATCAACCAGCTTCGCGAAAAGATCGGCGTATTTTTCGGCTCGCCAGAAACGACCACCGGCGGCAAGGC
>JACDAY010000366.1 GCA_013695195.1 Blastocatellia bacterium
ATTAAGCCATCTCAATGCTGTTTCATGAAGAAGCATTGCCTTTGTCGCTTCGTCAAACGGCATCGATTCTATCAGGTTTCCGGGTTCCGATTCACCGAGCGGAAAAGGATAGTCCGAGCCGAGTGCAACGTGTTCCGGCCCGGCCAGTTTAACCAAATAGTCCAGCATTGCCGAATTGTGCAAGAGCGAATCGAAATAAATTCTGTCCAAATATTTTCGCGGGTTATACGGATTATCAATCGCGCACAGATCGGGGCGAGCTTCAAATCCATGCTCGATTCTTCCGATGGTCGAAGGAAAAGAGCCGCCGCCGTGTGCGAAACAGATACGCAATTCGGGCAATTTTTCCAGCACACCCGAAAAAATAAGAGAGCAAATCGCACGGGAAGTTTCGGCGGGCATTCCCACCAGCCACGGCAGCCAGTATTTCTGCATATCACCAGCGCCAAACATATCCCATGGATGAACAAAAATCGCCATGCCGAGTTGTTCACATGCCTCGAAAAAATCGAAAAACTGCGGTTCCCCCAGGTTTAGCTGATTTACGTTAGTCCCAATTTGTACGCCGGCGAGGCCGATTTGCTTACACCGTTCCAGCTCTTTTACTGCAAGAATTGTATCCTGCATCGGAATGGTTCCGAGACCGACAAATCTTTTCGGAAATTCAGCAACTGTCTTCGCAATTCCATCATTCAAAAACTTTGCGATCTCGGCTCCGTCTTCCGGCTTTGCCCAGTAACTGAACATCACCGGCACGGTCGAAAGCACCTGCACATTTATTCCAAAACCATCTATTTCCTCGATACGCTTTTCCGCGCTCCAGCAATTTTCTTCGATCTCCCGGAAAAAATGCCCATCGTCTTTGAGCATCCGTGCACAGCAGGGCTTGTGATGATCGAGCTTTATAAACCCGCCATAGCCGAATTTTACTTTCCAATCGGGAATTTCTTTAGGCAAAATATGCGTATGAATGTCTATCTTTAACATAAGTTAGCCGTCGGGATTAGCAGAAATTTGTGAATAAGTAAGGTAAGTTTTAAGAGCGGGTGCAAAGCAGCCCTTTCTGACTGCAAATTGTTAAAAGTCTTTTGAAACCCAATTGAATCCAAAGCAGGCTAAAATATTTAATCTATTGCAGTTAGGAAGGGTTGCTCTGCACCCGCTTTCCCCGACTCAGAGTAAGAAGCTAATTCTTCTACTCTCGATTCGCATAATTTTACAAAGAATAGAGGTCGAACGCACCGCTGAGACGCGTTCGATATTGTTCCAGCCGCTCACTGTCTTTTGCATCGGCGATTCCCTCGATGGCGGCGGCATAATTCGTGATATTAAATGCCTTTATCAAAGGTGCAATCTCCTTGAATTTAACATGATTTATCCCATAGCCTTTCAGAAAATGCTGCATTCCGTCGATCCCATGATCGTGCAGGGCGAGCGAAAGTTCCCATTGCGGGGCAATATTCGAAGTGCAGCCTTCCCAATCGATAATCGCGTTTATCTTGCCGTTTTTGCCGACGATCACGTTTTTCAGACGGATATCGCCGTGATTGAGCGCGGGTTTCGGCGTCATTCTCATCGCCTCAGTAAAAATCTTCCGAAGCTTCTTTATTTGTAACGAAGAAACGGCACGATTTTTTTCGAGAATTTTCAGTTTTTTTTCAAAACAATATTCTTTTTGCAGATATTCTTTAAAGGTTTCGTTTCGCGACAGTTGATTGCTTGACCAGTCGAACGTTTGCCCGAAGCCATTGGTTTGAATGGAATTGATCAAAGCGGCATAGCGTCCCATCTCGCGCAAAATCTCGAGCCGCTGCGGGTGGTGCGTCGCATCGCCGCCGGACACCGTACGCGAGATCATGTAAGGATGCGGAATTGCCTCGGAGCCGACTTCCAATATCTCGGGTGCCGGCACACCGGCTTTGCGCGCCGCGGTCTCCGCCCACTGCTCCTTTATAAACGAATTTATGCGCCCGGCGTCCGGGCTGATGCGGACAATGAAATCGCCCTCGGCATGTTTGACGGCAAATACGAAATTTGTCAGACCGCTGGCCTTGAATGCAATTCGCGGGGCGCTGGTGCCAAAATGGTGTCTGATGACGACCTGAGCCAATTTTTTGAATTTATTAACCACCCGGGCTGACGCCGAGTTTTCCGTTTTCATCGCTTGATTCCTCCTGCATTCCCGCGAGGCGAAAAAGAAGGTCGCCAAGCTCAAAAGAATTTTTAACACGTATTGTTTGCCGCAGTCCGCGAAAACTCAGGTCAAGATTACCGACCTGGACGGCCAGCCCGACTCCGTCCAAAAAAATATCCATTGCCGTATCGCCCGCACCAAGCGATTCTTTCAGATCGAATTTGAGATGCTCTGCTATCGCCCGTGAGCCGGACAATTTATCCACACCTTTCGTAGTGAAAAAACTGCTGGGTTTCGAATGTTGATAAGCCATCAGGTCGTCCGCGGGCCGCTCGATCAACAGGAATATCATGCAGATCTCTTCCGCATGAAGCTGATCGGCCAGCTTCTCGGATTCGACGGCGGTTACGGACGAAGCGCTTGTGTATTTTTCCTTTACATGAATGACCTTTTCGGCAACGGGCGTCCAGATGATTTCGCCCATTCGCCAATCGCGGGGATAGTAAAACAGCAGAACATCGCGTATACCGTCGGCAAGCAGCGCATCGACACCCGCCAGCACCGCATCTATTTCATTCGCATCGAGCGGAAAAGCGGTTATCTCATCGAAGCAAAGTTCCTGCTTTTCATCGGTTGTAACAAACCCGAGCTGGCTTCCGTTCATCGAAACGATTGGGATCGGAGCGCCTGCAATTGCCAGCCATTCCTTCCCAAATGTCCGCATCACCGACAGGGGAAACCGAAGCGAATTCAACACCACGGGCCGGCCTCGGTCATATAATGCCTTTAAACCGAACTCAACCGGCTGCGGAATATAAACACGCCCCTCTTCCTCATGCACAGCCGTGCCGTCCAAATCGGTAATAACGGCGCCGCTTCCGGCAAAATCAGACTGCCGAAAGAATTCTATTAACGCCTCGTCAATTTCTAAACTTAAAGCCATTTTCCCGCCCTGTGATCGATTCCGATTCTTATAAACGAATTTTTATCTATTCTGGCAGGTGCAGTTGCGTTCCGCAAATTTTCTGAATCACCAAATAAAGGTTTTATTCGTGTTTTTTGCCAATTAAAGAGCTGAAACCACTAAATAACACAAAGAAACACGAATAAAGACGTTTGTTTTGGACTTCTTCGTGTTGATTCGAGGTAAAAGATAAATTTTATAACTGGCAACTTGGGCCAACTGAGAAAAACTTATACTAGAAGGGCATTTTCTTACCAAAAGAAGTCCGCGTTTCGGTGCCCGATGTGAATATCGCGTCGGCCTTTCGGCCTGGTTTAGGCAGTCTTGGATTCGATTTCATCAGGCACAGGCATAACTCACGGAGTTTATCAACAGTTTTCAAACGCCGCAGAATCGCCTGTTCCGACATATCAACTTTCTTCATTTTGCAACCTGTGAATATCCGCCAAATCCTGCGGGCGGGCGGCAAGCGTTTTCATTTTTATCAGACCGTCACGCGAAACAACCGAAAGCTGTTTGCCCAAAAAATCTACGTTTTGTTTTGTTTCCCAAACATCCTGTACATGCGGCGTTACGAGCAAAAGATCAAGCGAAAGCACTTCGCCATCGTCGTCGATCTTGGATACACGCCGAATTTCGACGGCTCTTTCCTTGAATGATATATCAAGCCCGCGAATATCGTAACCTTTCTCGGTACCGACCTTATAGGCCTTTTCCAGTGAATCGGCCATGATTAGGATATCAATGTCCAAGGTAGCACGCGCAAAACCATGAATCGCCATCGCCAATCCGCCGCACACCGCGTATTCGATTTCGTTTTCGTTGAGCGCGGAAACGAGTTGGTCCAGTTCCTCTAAAAGCGTCGCCATTTTTGTTCTTTATTTAGCTGTCTCCTGCATTAAGTTTATCAATCCAGCCTTTGTATTCTTAAAACCGCCCTTTTCATAAAAACTTTGCAAGTGCGGCTCAAAATCTACATGAAGCCATTCAATTCCGCGTTCTTTTGCGATCTTTGCCGCTTCCTTTACTAAACGAATTCCAATGCCGCGCCGCCTAAATTCGGGATGAACCGTCGTATCCAAAATAAATGCGTGAATTCCACCGTCCCATGCTCGGATGCTTCGGCGACAAACACTTCTAAATCCTTTTTTAAAAATATCCTGTTCGAGCTGTTCAACTGTTCCGCTCCATCGTTGTTTATATGTTTCCTGAATGTAGTCTTTTAGCAATTTTGCGAGATTCGGAGTGTCATCTTGTTGACTTTACGGATCGAGTAAAACATTCCTTAAATTTTATCTTAGGGTTGCGGGCGGTTCCATCACAGCTGCACAATTTTTACAGGTTCGCAGAGTCAAGTCATCATAAAAACGCTCGAAAACTCCCTGAAACTGCGTCGTAATGTCTTCGAGTTCAAAATATTCTTCATACAATTTCTCGTTGCAGTTCTCGCAAAACCACAGCAGGCCGTCTTGTTCGCCATCGCGGCGTTTGCGTTCGATTACCATGCCGATTGTGTTCGCGCCGCGGACCGGATTATGTGGCACGCGGGCGGGGAGCAGAAACATTTCGCCCTCGCGGATCGGCACATCGGCCGATTTGCCGTCTTCCTGGATTTTGACGAGAATATCGCCTTCGAGCTGATAAAAGAACTCCTCGCCCTCGTCCCAATGATAATCTTTACGAGAATTCGGCCCGCCGACCACCATCACGATAAAATCGCCGTCGTCATAAACACACTGGTTCCCCACCGGCGGCTTGAGCAAATGCCGGTGCTCGTCGATCCACTGTTTGAAATTAAATGGGCGTCTAATCATTGGCGGTTAGTACGACCTTAGGCCGAGGCTTATTTGTATAGAGACGTCTACTTTTCTCAGAGTTGCCGCCTCAACCTTGCCTAACCTTTTCAAAAGCCGGCTGTGGTCGATTGAGCGAATATGATTCAATAAAACAGCAGATGTTTGAGTCAGCCCACCTTCTCCGGCATCAATCAGCACATCGGTCGGGTATCGAGGATCGCTGATTTTTGATGTGATTGCTGCGACGATAGTTATTGGGCTAAATTCATTCCCGGTATCGTTTTGGATAACCAACGCGGGACGGGTTTTCTTTATCTCCGAACCAAGCGTCGGGTCAAAACGAACCAAATAGACTTCGCCTCGTCTCGGGGAAGCTAGTCTTTCCATATCTCTTCCTCAAGATGAAACCACTCCTGGGCCATCGCAAGGTCTCTCTCCGCATTCGCGATGGCACCAGCTTTTAACGCTTCTCGCATCCGGGCCGTCTTGACTTCATGTACATGCTTTCTGATCGCGGCATCAATGAACGTGCTCCTGGTGCCTTT
>JACDAY010000388.1 GCA_013695195.1 Blastocatellia bacterium
GACGCGAACTCACCGACCCCGAAAGCGGCTCCGGCGTCTGCCGCGACATCACCGGCTGGAGCTCCGGCCGACGCAATGGCAACAACTTTGATGGCGGTCGAAACCCAAGCGTGGGACGCCTGGAAACAGCGGGACGCCAAAGCAGTTGAGGCGATCATGGCAAAGGATTTCACATACCTTTCCGGAACCGGCCCCCAGAACAAGGCCGCTTCGATAAAGTTATGGTCCGAACCGAAGTGTGAAGGCCTGACTTACACGCACAGCGAACCGAAGTCGGTTTCTCTCTCGAAGGACGTCGCGTTAGTCACCTACAAGGCTGACGTCAAAGGCACCTGCGACGGCAAGGCCATTCCGCCATCAGTCTTGGCCGCATCCTTTAGCGTCAAAGAGGGCGACAACTGGAAAAACGCCTTCTACACAGACGTCAATCGGTAGGTCGAAATTCGGGAAAAGAGACAAAGCCTGGGCAATGCTCCGGCTTTTTTTATTTTGAAGCTAAACGCTGAAACAACCGATCCGGAGAATCGTTGACCTACCCCCGCGGTAAGGCTGGAATGAGGGTCAATTTTTATGAACAACAAAGAAAGATGTCAGAGCTGCGGCATGCCCTTGTCGGGTGATGTGTCAACTTTCGGCACTGCAGCGGACGGCTCGCCGGTATCCGAATACTGTATGTTTTGTTATAAGGACGGCGGCTTTACGCAGCCGGGACAAACACTCGACGAAATGATAAAAAGCTCGGTTGATTTTATGACGGCGAATCTAGGTTTTACAAATGAGCGGGCCGCCGAGATGTCGAATGAGGTAATTCCCAAGCTAAAACGGTGGCAGTAACCGCGAAGCGACCTCTAGATCAACGGCCCTTTCCCGTTTTTACCTGTACGCACATCGCTAAACCAATTAAGCCACCGGTGTTTCAATGCTTTAGGAGCAAGAAACTCGGTGATTCCAGTTGTTTTATGCTGTTTTTCGTCGCTTAACGTAAGTGTGATCTCGCTTAAAAAACGGAGATAATAAAAACTCGAATCGATCACTTTTAGCGGGTTGACGCTCATTCGGATATTGTCTTCGGAGATCAATCTCAGCCGCGTCGGGTATCTGATCCCGAATTTGTCGCGGACGTAATTCTGCTCTTCGTACTCGACGTTTCTCGTTTCGAGTTTTCCGTTACGGACAATAAAAAGTTTTGTGCTCGGGCTATCATCGCCTATTTCACAATACCGGTAGAATACCGCAGTGCAGTCGGCAAAATGAGCTCTGCCCCAATGCCAATCGCGAACGGTTTTAGCCAGCCATCGATTGTCCAGGTTATGATCGTGATAGCCCGTCCCGCGAAAGCTCCGGGTATCGGATTTCCGGCCTTTCGAATCATAAACCATGATCTTGCCGGTAACATCCGAGCGAGGAGCGACCATATTCCAGCAGTGCGAGGAATCCCCGTAGGAAAAAGCTTCCGGCTGAAAATCCGATTCAATAGAAAGCCATTCAAACTCCGCTTCCAGACGCCGGTTTCTGGACAGGGGAGTGTTTATCGAGACATTGTATCCCGAACCATACGATGCCGATTCGAACCGGAATGAACAATTGCCGATCCGGCATTCGGGATTATCTTCACTCGCCGAAAAGGCTCTTCCGCTATACTCGTTGACGGCATGATATCTCGGTTTGCCGTCCCGAAAATATGTAATCGAAATAGCGGGAAACCTCTTGTCAGAATCGTCTGTGTGAGCGGGCGGGTTGTATAATTTAGCCGCTGCTGCTGAAGGTTCTGATCGGTTATAACGCGGCGAATAAATGAAATTGTCCAGAAAAACAATGATAATGGATTCGCTTGCGTCGTCCGACAATGCGTCGAAATACCACCATTCATAGGCTTTCGGGTCCTTTTGCGGATGCCAAACGTCAGCTTTCAGGCTTGAGGAAAATGCGAATTTGTCGGTGAGAGTTTTTTGCGTCGTCACGATGATTATTCAGACATCTGCGGGGATATTCTCGAAATAATAGTAAGAGAATCGCAGAAAGCTAAAAATTTGGCAAACTTTCAACGTAATTTTGAATCTTTAGTGCTAGAAACGCTGCTCCCCGATTATTCTACAAATTAAGGAGAATGTAATGAAAAACGTAACAAAATCAATTTTGTTTATGTTAGCAATATTTACTGCTGTATTCGCGGCGGCGTGCCCTGAAAGGACGAGTATTGCCGACATCGAAACGAACCCGTCGAAATATCAAAATAAGGAAGTAGCGATAGCCGGAACGGTAAAAGACAGCTATGGCATCTCAATCCCGGGAACGCCTCTACGAGGCGGTGCGTATAAAATTGACGACGGAACGGGGTCGATGTGGATTTTAACCGAGGACAGCGTTCCGGCAAAAGGTGCTCAGATCGGCGTAAAAGGGCTCGTCGGAAGCGGCTTAAACTGGAAGGGTAGAAACTACGGGCTTGGAATGTACGAAAAAGACCGGAGATTTAAAAAACGATAAAGTAGTTACAGCATCCAGTTTCTGATTTGTCTTTGACTAAAACGGGCAGCACGCTGGAATGCAGGCTGCCCGTTTTGCTATGAACATTTTATTGCATCGTGAACATTTTCGTGTAAGAATTCGTTAGAACTCGAGTCTTTCGCGAAAACGACCTTTTGGAGAGAGTAGATGCATTGTCCCCGTTGCGGCCAGCAGCAGCTATCCGCAGAAACCAAATTTTGTTCCAGGTGCGGCTTTCAGCTTGGGTTGGTAAGTGAACTGCTGATCCACGGCGGCTATCTTCCCCAATTGGCCGATCTCTACAAAAAGAAAACTATTTTTACGCGCAAGAACGGTATTATGTTAAGCCTTCTTTGGTTCATTATATTCGTGCCTCTACTTACATCGATTTTCGGTGCAGCTTTGAACATTGAGATTCTCGGCATAATATGCGCTCTGATCGGGGTTTTCGGAAGTTTCATGATTTTTGTTGCGTCGCTCGTGTACCTGGGTAAAGCGCCGATGCAGTTCGATATGCAGATTAACGAGCCAAGAGTCGGGAATGCAAACACTTTTTACGACCAAGCAAAACGCGGTGCACTTCCGCCTCAGCAAAATCAGCCGGCGTCAAGTTATATAGCGCCTGAAAACACTTGGAAAGGAGCCGACACCGGTGAATTCGCCCGGCCTGGCAGCGTAACTGATAGCACCACAAAACTTCTTAAGAAGGATGAATGACTTTGTACGGGAGCGGGGGCAAAGCCGCCCTTCCCGACCTGTAATTATTTAACTTGATTTGTTTGGTGCTTTTACTTTGTTTTTACACAGGATAAGAAAGGACAAGTCAACAAATTACAGGTCGGGAAGGGTTGCTTTGCACCCGCCGCTTTATCTGGAAATAAAAATAAACCGGAGCAATTTTTTGAATTGCGCCATTCAATCGAGTTAATTAATAACCTATCGCTGCGCCGTCGCTGCGAGAGTCTATCGCTCCAAAACGGACGCCCTCTTCATTAATCATAATGCCGGTCGCGGATGCGATCGTAACCGGCTTATTTCCAAATTTGTGCCCGTAACCGCCTAAAATTTTCAGCGTGTCGGGCGACATTCCGTAAGGCTCGAATAATATCTCGTCAGGGAACCACTGATGGTGGATTCTGGGTGCATCGATAGCCTGCTGTATGTTCATATCGTGATCTATCACGTTTATAACCGACTGCATCACCGCCGAAATAATCCTCGGGCCGCCGCGTGCGCCGAGAGCAAACCAAAACGAGCCGTCCTTTCTGAGAACGATAGTAGGCGTCATCGACGATAACGGGCGCTTTTTCGGCTGAACCGCATTTCTTTCTCCCTGAATCAATCCATACAGATTTTCCTTGCCCGGCCGCGCCGCAAAATCGTCCATTTCATCATTTAGCAAAACTCCCGTGCCCTTGGCGGTAACGCGCGACCCATAGAGATCATTGATTGTGTAGGTATTGGTAACGACGTTGCCGGCCGCATCGACAACTGTAAAGTGAGTGGTTTCGGTCGGCTCTTTTCCGACGATTTGTCCGTGACCGATTTCCCGGCTCGAAGTCGCTTTTGCTAAATCAATTGTCGAGCGTCGTTCTGCAATATATTTTTTGTCGATCAGTTGATTTACGGGCACATCCGCAAAATCCGGGTCGGCCATAAACTCGGCCCGGTCAGCAAAGGCCCGTCTTGAAGCCTCGGCCAAAACGTGATATTTCGCCGACGAGTTATAACCCATGGAACGCACATCGTACGCTTCAAGCATATTCAAAACCTGCAGCATTACAATTCCGCCCGAGCTCGGCGGCGGCATTGAAATTATTTCGTAACCGCGATAAGCGCCCCGTAAAGGCGTTCGCTCCCTCGCTTGATAATTCTTTAGATCTTCAAGCGTGATAAGGCCGTTATTGACCCGCATGTCGGCGGCGATAAGACGGGCCGTTTCCCCCGTGTAAAATTCCTTTGCGCCCTGAGCTTGAATTCTCCCAAGCGTCTGCGCCAATTCAGGCTGGCGGAAAATATCGCCTTCCTTATAAAATTTGCCGTCATTGAGAAAAATTCGGCTGCTGTCCGCATATTTCGACAAGTTCGTCTTATACGCTTCCAGGAGATTAGCGAGACGGAAAGTGAGCTTGTAGCCATTTTGAGCGAGAATCCGCGATGGTTCCACGAGGTCGCGCCATTTGATTTTGCCCGAACCGTATTTTTTGAAAGCTAGGTCGAAACCGGCAAGAGTTCCGGGAACGCCGGACGCACGGTAACCAATCGTCGAGGAGCCCTCGCCTGCGATCAAAGTACCGTCCTTATTGACAAAAACATTGCGGGTTGCGGCCATCGGAGCCATCTCACGGTAGTCAATCGCGAAGGTTTTGCCGTTTTTCAATCGAATCAACATAAAACCGCCGCCGCCGATATTCCCCGCTTCGGGATAAACAACAGCCAGTGCGAGGCCGACAGCGATTGCTGCGTCCACCGCATTCCCACCCTTCCTGATGATATCTATTCCGATCTTAGAAGCCAGCTCATGCTGCGACGCGACCATCGCGTGCCGGGAGCGAACCGGTTCCCGCCATGATCCATAAATCTTCGATTCCATCGGAATATTCAAAAGAAGAAAGGCCGTCGATAGTAAGGACGCAATCAGTTTTTTCAGCGGTTTCATTGTCATAAACAGACTTTAGCAAATTTCCTAAGATTTGATAATTGAGGCAAGTTGCTCGTTATATATTTTCGCTGGATTTCCCATCCGATCCTTGGAAACTGAAAATATTTTTCACACTTTCATATCTATCCTAAAAAAGCTATATTCAGTTTTCAGTTCGCGATTTAACGAATATCATATTAAACATGACTGACGGCGACAGTTGCAGCAATGATCATTACGCGCTTTTCACCGAAAAACATCGTGCGCGCAACGCGGAATTTTCCTTCGCTTATCCGTCGAAGCCTGTCCGAATATCGCTTTTTTGCATATTTGGCTATTCTCGGGCCGGGCATTATCGCGGCGAACGCCGGTAACGACGCGAGCGGCATCGCTACCTACTCGACCGTTGGCGCGGCCTTTGGATATTCCCTGCTTTGGGTTTTCATTCCGATGGTTTTAAGCCTGATCGTTGTCCAGGAGATGTGCGCGCGTATGGGAGTCGTTACCGGCCAGGGGCTGGCGGATTTGATCCGCGAACAGTTCGGGGTAAGGTGGACAGCGTTTGTTATGCTGGCACTCTTAACGGCGAATACCGGCGTAATAATCTCCGAATTTGTTGGGATCGCCCAAGCATCCGAACTTCTCGGAGTTTCGCGCTACATAGCAATCCCGCTGGCAGGCGGCCTGATCTGGTGGCTGGTCGTTAAAGGCTCACAGAAGCGCGTCGAGCGTGTGTTTCTGGCAATGTCTCTCGTTTTTTTCACATATGTAATCTCGGCATTTCTATCCAAGCCGGAGTGGACCGAGGTTGGGGAAAGTTTCGTCGAACCGGTATTCAGCCTCGACACAGTTTTTCTTTTCACGGTAATGGCTCTGATCGGAACGACGATCACGCCCTTTATGCAGGTTTTTGTGCAGTCGTCGGTGGTTGAAAAGGGTATGGACAAGGACGACCTGCCGCTTGTCCGCGCGGACGTAATTGTCGGGACGGTCTTTGCTTGTTTGATCGCGGCATTTATAGTTATTTCTACCGCGGCAACACTTCACGTTCAAGGCATTACAAATATTGATTCCGCAGCTACGGCCGCCGAATCACTTGCTCCGATTGCAGGCACGTATGCGAAATATCTCTTTGCCGTAGGGCTTTTCGGAGCGGCGATGCTGGCGATGGGCGTATTGCCGCTTGCGACTGCTTATTCGATCAGCGAAGCTCTTGGCTTTGAAAAAGGGCTGTCGCGTTCGTTCCGCGAAGCGCCTATTTTTCTCGGGATATTTACATTGCTTTTGCTTGTCGGCGGAATCGTTGCGATGATACCCGGAATTCCGCAGATAAAGCTGCTTCTGTTTACGCAGTGCGTCAACGGCTTATTGCTCCCCATCGTTCTGACGGCAATTGTCTCGCTTGCAAATAACCGGGAAATTATGGGCGAATATAAGAATAATGCGGCCCATAATATATTTGCGTGGACGATAACGGGCATAGTTTCCATTCTCTCGCTATTGTTGATTGGAAAAACGATTGCTGATATGTTTTAGCAAGATTTATGCCCGCGTCTATTCTGCAAAAAAAAGCCGTCTATTTTGTCGCGTTTTCGATTGTCGTCATATTGATACTCGTCCTTCTGCCTTTTGTTGAAAGGTTTGTCCATGGCTACGTGCTTGCACAGCTAAATCTTGCCGTCATGCCTGATGGATCTGTTGCAACCGCCGTCGGCAGTGCGCCGGGGATGATGACCGAAACTTCGGTCGGAATTTTATTAAACCTTTTCCGTCTGGGAAGAATTTTGCTATGGATGGCGCTTATAATCGCGGTTGTCCGTTTTTTCGGCCACTTAATATTTACGACGGCGTTCAGAACAAACCAGAATGAAATCTCATCGCTCGTCAAAACAGTTCTTTCAATAATTGTCTACATTGTAGCTTTTTTTATAATCTTTCAGTCGCAGTATCCTAACGTCGAGCTCGCTCCGCTCTTTACCGGATCGACGATTATCGGTATTGTTGTCGGTTTGGCTCTTCAGGATACGCTAGGAAATCTTTTTGCCGGAATTGCCCTGCAGGCTGACCAGGGCTTTCAGATAGGCGACGTTATCTCTATTTCCGATAGGGCAACAGGAGTTGTGGAAGTCGTTTCCTGGCGCGGCGTAAAGATTAGAACGTTTCAAAACAAACTGCTTGTGATAAGTAATGCAGTTATGGGTAAGGAAGCGATTGAGGTCGCGGCGCGCGGCAATTTGAACGCACGGCTTGTTTTTTTTAATACGCTTTATTCCAACTCTCCTTCCAAAACTATTCAGGTCATTCGTGAAGCCGTCCGTCAGGTGGAAAACGTTTCGCAAAAGATCCGGCCCATTGTACGAATCAGGAATCTGGGTGATAACGGCATTGACTGGGAGGTAAAATATTGGGCGGAAGACTACGCGTTATACAACGACACGGATGCACTGGTCAGGCAACGAATCTGGTATGTTTTTAACCGGGAAAAAATCGACTTTGCTTATCCCACGCACACTGTCTACATTGGAAACGAGCCGGTAGGAAAAACGCCGGCCGAATACGTAAATTCGACTTCCGAATATCTCAGCCGCGTGCCGATATTTGCACCGCTTTCGCAGGAAGAACTGGAAAAGCTCGCCCGGGCTTCGAACGACCGCATCTTCGCACCCGGCGAATTGATAGTGCGAAAAGGCCAGCAAGGCAATTCAATGTTCGTGATCACCAGCGGAGCCGTCAAGGTTCAAGTTCCCCAACACAATTATGCACAGACAATCAATAATTTACGGGAAAATGATTTTTTCGGAGAAATGAGTCTCCTCACTGGGCAACCGCGTTCCGCAAATGTGATTGCCACCGAGGAAACAACTGTTATACAAATTAGAAAAAGCGCTCTAAGACCGATTTTTGAAGAAAATCCCGAACTTGTGAAATCTATATGCGATCTGATCGAGGAGCGGCAGCTCCTGTTGAAGCAGGATATGCAGAATATAGTTGAAGATAAGGAAACAACATCTAAAGGAGTAATGGCGTCGATTAGAAATTTCTTCGGTCTTTCGTAGCCATATCAGAATCGGGAAAGATAATTATTAAATATTCTTATCGTAAATTTCGTGGAGAACTTCTGAAATCGGCTTATGATCTCTGAACGGATCGTCTTTTCGCGAATCTTTTTTCTCTCTGCGATCGGTGCTCGCGGACACATCAGTAACACTCCGAATAGAGTTACCGTTTACATTTTGCCAGTCATCTGTCGTCATGCTGCGGTGCGACGAATCCTGATAATGATTCTCAGTCCGCGTATGTTTAACTTTCCCGTTCAGCTTCTCGCGCTTAACTTCCTTGGCGCCGGCGAGCGCTGCTTTTAGACGGCTATCGTCCAAAAGCGTTTTACCGCGAAGCTTGCGAGCCCGTTCCAACGCCCGTACCGCTGTCGACGTCAGAGGAGCATCCGAAGGGTCGCGTTCGAACCTTCGAAGAACCCTGACATAATTTCTCAATTCCGGTGACGGATAGGCGTATGTTGATTCATCCGAAGTCTCATCTTCAACCACATAAGAAAGACAGTTTACCGCCGCCTGGTGATCACCGGCTTTGTTGTAAAGCGCGCCGAGCGTAAAGTAAACCAACGGCGGCGCTCCGCTCATTCTCTGCAAAACCGTCTCGCCGCGCAAAATAGCATCCTTTATCTCAAAACCGAACCATTTTCGCTCGTCGTCGCGGAGTATTTCGTTTGCCGAAAGATAAAACTCGAAGATTTCCTTTGTTTCGTTGCGCGAACCCGCAGCGAACATTCTGACAAGGAAATAAGCGAAAATGCCAAAAAAGAAAATGACAAAAACCGGGAAACCGGCCACAAGAAGCATCGACGCAACTACTCCGAAAGCCAAAAAGTACTGGCCTTTTTCTTTTATTGAGGTCGGGCCTCTCTTCTGAAGCTTATTATCGCTCACAATAGAAATCGATACTTCTCAAAAAAAAACGACAAAGATTTATTCAGCCGTCTTCGGGTTCACGCCGCCTTTGCGCGAAGCTCCTTTTTTACCCGGTTCGGCTGATGCTCCCGTGCCGGTTTCGCGCGCTTCATGTTCCTTCGGACGTGCGGCCTGTTTATTTTGCTGCTCCTTTTTTAAACCGAATTCGGCCATCACATCCATTACCTTATCGAAAACCATGTAGGGCGAATTGAAGATAAAAGAAAAAGTTTCCCCGAGTGCTATAGCCTCGAGCTGTACAAGTGCCGAGATCTTTTTCTCAAGCGGCAACTCCTTGAATTCTTTCTTGTACTGTTCGTTTTGTTCGTCCACCGTTTCCTTCGATTTCTCTTCCTGTTTTTCATTAGTCATAATCACTACTTCTCCCGGGGTATCGATTTTTGCCTGGCATGCAAGCCGTTCGTTGGGCTTACGCCCGTCGGCGGCAAAATGTTTTGTTTCAACCGATGTCAGGGGCGAAAGATTCGATTCGCCGCCGGCAACAGTCGTCGAGCAAAAATGAATTCCTTCACTTTGTATGCACTCTCCGTCAAAAACAATTCCGAAACGTTTTGCGGCGTCGATCAAATAAGTGCCAACGGCGACAACGCCTTCACGATCTTCACGTTCAAATTTTAAATGCACTACCGACATATTTTAAGGCGATCAATTGCTGCTTACCGATCTCATGCGGACACGCGGCTGAGCGCCCGACGGAGCGCTTTGTGCCTCGCTCTCTTTTTTTTGGCAATCGGCGCAGACTCCCCACAGACGTAGACTATGATGCGTCGGCCTGAACCCAAATTTGTCCGCCATTTCGTCCTGCATCGATTCAATGTCCTGCGAAAAAAACTCGATAACTTTTCCGCACTCGGTACAGATCATATGGTCGTGGTGCTCGTGATTATAATGATGTTCATAATAGGTCTTGTTATCACCGAACCTCACTTCCCGGGCGAGGCCAGCCTCGGTCAACAATTTTAAAGTTCGGTAAACGGTCGTATGCCCGACCGTCGGATCGTCTTTTTGAACAAGCCAGTACAGGTCCTCGCTCGTCAGATGAGCTTCGGTGCGGAGAAATATTTCCATTATCAGATCGCGCTGGCCCGTGCGGCGCAACCCGGCTTTCTGGATGTGTTCAAGAAAAATTTCCTTTTCCTTTTTGAATTCTTCCTTCTTCTTCGCCATAACCGCATACTAAATAACGTATGAGATATTTTATCACTTGGTGATCGATTTCGCTATGGAAATTGCGTTTCTAATCTTTTCAACATCTTCGCCCGAAGCACTCTGCATTTCCGCAAGCAAAAGGGATCGCTCGCCCAGCTCAAGATATATTTGCCGCGCCTGGCTCGATACGTTCTCTTTCAAAGCTGCAATATGCCTTTCAAAGGCGCCTGTGTCGGCGCGTGCGAACGTACCTGTCAATGCTTGGTCAGTGCTTTGATTTTCCACATTCTCGACCGTGCTTCTAATTAGCGGGATTAAAACCTGTTTTGCCTCGGCCGAATTGAGGCCGCATTTCGATAGCATTTCGATGGCAACGTCGATCAATGCGACAAGATGTCCCGATGCGGTAACGGCCGATGCGTGATATAAAGGTTTTAAACGCGTTTCGATCGCAAACGGAATGCCCTTCAACTTTTTAACAAGATCATTTGCTATTGCAACTGCTGCTTTACTTCCCTCGACACAGAAATACGAGCCGGCTAATCTTTCACCGCCCATAAACGGGTCGCTGACTGAAATCAGCGGGTGAATCGAGCCGGTAATGCAGCCACGATCCGCCAAACCGGAAAGAACGTCCGATGATTGCGAACCACTTGTATGAAATACACACGTGTCACTCGAAGCAAACGAAGCTAACTGTTGGGAAATAAGCTCTATTTCCGGGTCCGCGGATGTTATGAATATGAAATCGGTGGTGAGCGCATCAAGTTCGTGAAATGGGATAAGTCTTGGTGGAGGAGATATCAGGTGTGCGATTTCTTCGGCATTTCCGGGCGTCCGGTAAATGAGGTTCTCGACATTATATCCGGCGCGGGAGAGAGCTAAAGCCAAAGCTCCGCCGATTCGTCCGATTCCTATTATGGACACGCTTTGCATAATCCATAGAATATAGATGAAACACCGGAATCGGAAATTAAGAATAAAATCTGAAAGAATCGGCTTGGTTTTTCTGCCTAAACATTCAACAGCAAGGCTTCATCGACGACTTCTTCGACCAAATCTTTCTTGGACTTTTTCGCTTCCTTCTTCCCGTTGGATAATTCTGCAGAGGAGGGCATCGAACTTGTTCTATCGGCAAGGGCAAATGATGATACGCGGAGCAATGTAACCAGTACTTTTAATTCGGTGTCCGATAGCGGCGGCAGATCTTTCCCCTTTGAAATCGCCGCCCCGAGACTTCCAGCGGCACTCGCAGCACCCTTATCCGCAGATTCAGCAGAAAATTTTTCAAGCTTTGGCACCAATATATCCCGTGCATCCGTTAAATTTGCGCGATAAGCTTTAAGGCCATTACTTATAGTTTCCGATAACATCTGCGGTAAATTCTGCCAATATGTGTTTTTGGATAAACTGTATGAACAAATGCAAAACGGCTGGGCTTTCAAATTTTCCATTGTATCGAAGCCGCAATCCAACTCTTCCAGTTGACGGCATAAAATTTTCGCTTCGCTCCAATATTCATTGCTGAATAACGAAAGGCCTGAAAGAATTTCAAATTCCCACCATTCGTCACTTTTTAATATCAAGCCGTATGTCTCCGGGATGTCGTGAGACCTCATTACATTGTCATGCTGTTTGATAAAATACTCTGAAAAGTCGCGCTGAAACTTGGCCCAAAGGTATCCAAGCTCCCGGTTATTCGCCTCGCTGGGCAGGGCAAAGCTTACATTCATAAGAACTGAAAGCTTGCTGCGCAATTCTTCTATCGCCGGGATCGGAGTCATTTCGCATAAGGCGACATATGAGCTGATCTCTTTACGCAAAGCGGCACCATTAATAAAACTATCGAGACCGGCAAGCTCTTCTCTGCATTTTCTCAACTCAATTTCAGAATCGGAAAAGGCATCGGCGATGCGGTCAAGACATTCCTCAAGCGGCATTTGTTCCACGGACGCGGCCTCAATGCACTCGCTGACAGAACCGAAGGTCTTTGATATGCGGGCAGCTAGCTGCCAGATCCGTAAATTCAATATATCGTCCGGCAGCTCGGCAAAACGTTCGAGAATTCTCGACGTTTTCCAATCGGCAGTCCATTGAGCGAATGATGCTCTTACAGATTCGCGGCCCTTTGCATTCTCAATCGACTTAAAGGCGTCGCTGCCCGTAAAAAGAGTCGCCCAGCGCGTGAGCTTTTCAATTGAATAGGTAGTTTCAAGGGGCTTTGCGATTCCTGTGATATCGTCCCAAATTATCTTCAGATCCAAAGACCGACGGTTGATTCGGTCGCCGCTGGAGGTTACGAAATCGATCTGCCGCTGAGCAACCAGTGCTGTGAGAATCAACTGCTGGGCTTCGCGGACCAATCCGTTCGGCTCACGGCGGAGATTGGCGTAGATATTCTTTAATGAAACAGGTGCAGAGCCGTTTGTTTCGACCAACTTGAGAATTTCGGAAGCAAGCGGATGAGCACGCAGGTTTTCTTCGGTTTCCGGTAAAAAAAGGCCGCCATCCAATTTTACCAGCCCGAGAGGCAATGCAAAGGTCTGCGCCAATAGTTGTACCTCGGCCAGATTTTGCCGCGAGCCGCTGAAAAGATCACTCACAAGCATGGCAACTTCGCTTACGCCGAGTTTTTGTGTAAATTTGGGGTGCTCCGGATAACGCGTCTCGAAGAGCGGCTCGAGCATTATAGTAAATGCTTCGGACAAAAATTGCGCTGAACGGGCCTCGTCCGTAAAATTGTAATCGAAACCGTCGATAACAAGTTTGCCGTCTTCCAAAAAGCTCCGGTTGAAGATTTTTTCGGCAGCCAGGGCATGAGAATGCAGTGCCGCCTGAAACTGTTCGCCGTAAGTTTCGCGCAGATCACGGTTTGTGCTTAACGCATAGAAGCTGAGGATCGTGTCAGTTTCGTCGTTTCGAAGCTCATCCGGCTTCCAGACAACTCTCGACACGCCGCTCGCTGCATTTCCCCATTCCTTTTCAATGTGTTGCAGATCGATAAAAATCTCCCAGTCGATAGCGTCTGTAACCGGTGGCGGGCTTGCTGTAACGGCTTCTTCGCTTTCCGATCTCCAGAAAATCCGTCCCCGGCGCAAACTGCCTCGCCATGAAATATGGCACTCCATCCAATCTTTGGTGTGCTCGGCAGAAGCCAGAGAAAACGCGGCGTCCGGAAACCGCTCATTAATCAACCGCCGCATAACCTTCGGAACCGAGTCCCGAGATGCGTCCGAAATCGCTTCGGTAAGAGCCTGGTTGAGGTTATCCTTGCTGGCTACCTTAAAGCCGTAACGAGTTTCACGGCCTTCTTCCGTTGTAATTCGAATATCTTCAGGAAGGGCTTTGGCAAAAGTATTTATTAACTCATCGACCGTCTTTAATGCTTTTGGCGGGTCAGATTCGTCGAAGATCAAAACGGAGGCGCAGATCTCATTTGCAGTGGTTCCCTGGCCGTCCAGCGACAGAAGCAGCAATGCTTTCAGGATCAACTTGGCCTGAAGCCTCTGCATTACGGGAATTTTGGCCACGACCTCGGAATTCAAAGTGTCATAAGCGGCAAAAGCGCCCTTAAGATCTTCGATCTTTCTAAGAGGTATTTCGGCACTGTCGTAAACCTCGTCAAGCGCGATCAGCGAATTTGACGGGCGCCCGAGAATCCTTTCCCCGGCTTCCGTAGCAAAACCGAGCAGGGCAAAGTCATGGACGTACAGTCTGACAAAGGGCGCAACTTCCAGAATCACGGGATGAAGCGGGTAAAGAGCGGCAAATTTTTGTTCACTCCAACGAAAACTGGGTAGAACATTGCTAAAATAATTATAAATTTCGTGCAGCACGGGCTGCATTTGATTATGCTTGGGAAAAATATGTGAATTTACGACCTTGTAAAGATGGCCCTGATCGAGATAATCGATGGTAAACGTTTTTGATATAGACGAATTCGAGCCGTCGGCTCCGGCTATATCATCATCAAGTGCAACTCCGATAAAAACATTCGAACCCTTAGCCGCCTCGGCAATCTCACTCAAGCCTGGGCCGTCGTCGCGGCTCACTCGCGAACCCCGTTCAAATGCCGTGTCGATCAGCAGCAGGAACGGCAGCTCGCCGCTTGTGCCGACCGCATCCTGTAAAATGCCTGCAAACGAATCCCGCGAGGCCGAATTACCCGATTCAAAAACCAATTCGACGGCTTCTCTGAATTCCTCGATCAGTGTTTCGCGCGTTCCGCGGCGTACATAGACAACCGGATAATGACGGCGCAGAAGCCTTTGAGCGCTATACGCAACGTGAGATTCCGTAACGCGGGAGCGTAATTCAGGATTAGCAGCTATAGCCCCGAGGGCCGCCATAAAATGGCTCTTGCCGACGCCGCGATAACCTGCCAAAGCGTATGCGGCACCGTTTTGTGCCTGAACCGTCGAAATGCCGTCCAGCCATTTCGCCATTAAATCAGCTGTAACGTCGGTGAAGTGGTAATTCGCCAAGGTTTTGGCGGGTTCCGCGGTAAAATCACGGATACTTTCATAAGGCCGAACTTCGACGATGTCTTTTACTTTCTGCTGGACGGTTTTCATTTAATTTTCGGGAGTACAGAATTAAGTGTGTGAAGTCAAAAAGATGGATCGAATGTTTTAATTCAAGGAAGTGTTTGAAGGACCGTCAGATAATTGACGGTCCATTAATATTTTATCAATTTTTTAAATTAAACAAAAGATTTTTTGCATAAAATCTTAAATCGATGCCTTTTATCTTATATTTTTTAGTATTCGCAACTTTTTATAGAAAGAATGCATCGTATGTTCGTTGATTCAGAGTATGTTTAAGTATAGGATTCATTTATCCTCAAATTGGTTTTTGGAGGCGATTAATGCGTATAAATTCGATTCGCAGAACCGGTGCATTTGTAATTATTCTTACCGTTTGGTTTAGTGCTGTGGCCTTTTATCCGATCAGCATAGCTGCTCAGGCGCCCGCAAGCAAGAAACAGGAGAATAAGGGCAAAAAAGAAAAAGGCGTAAAGAAACCGGAGCCGGCGCAAACCGCGGGACCGCGAGTGTTAAGCGAAAAGGAAGATCCGTCCCAGATCGGTAAACGCAAAATTAACAGCGGATCGGACAAGCTTTTCGGATGGCTTGGCGGTTCCCAGGATAGAGAAGTCGCTCTCGGCCGCCAGCTTGCCCTGCAGGTGGAACAGCAGGCCAAGCTCATCGAGGATCCTATCGTTACCGAATATGTAAACCGCGTCGGTCAAAACGTCGTTCTTCATTCGGATGCCAAAGTTCCCTTTACGATCAAAGTCATCGACAGCGATGAGGTTAATGCATTTGCATTGCCGGGCGGTTTTTTCTTTGTCAATAAAGGGCTAATTCTTGCTGCTGATAACGAGGCGGAACTGGCCGGCGTTATGGCACACGAAATTGCTCACGTGGCTGCCCGACACGCTATGGAAAATCATGGTAAAGGCACTTTGATAAATTATAGCGCTATTGCCGGTATTATTTTCGGCGGCCCGATCGTAAGCGGAATTATACAAAACGCCGGTGGAATTCTTTCCGGGCTGGCTTCCTTAAAATTTTCACGCGGAGCAGAACTAGAAGCCGACAGTCTCGGTGTTCAGTATCTTTACGCCTCCGGCTACGATCCAACGTCTATGTCGACGATGTTCGAGAAACTTGCTTCCAGAAACAAAAAGAAGCCCGGCAGCCTGACCAAACTTTTCTCGTCGCATCCGCAATCCGTGGACCGGCGTGACGGAAGCCTTGCACTGGTTGCACGGTTCGCGGAAAGAGAAGAGTACGTGATCAGCACTTCAGAATTTCAAAGAGTGAAAAGCCATCTTTTAAAGATCACAAATGCCAAGGCGGGAATTAGCAGCGATTTTGACGAAGCCGAAAACGGCAAGCCAACCCTGAAGCGGCGGCAGCCCGATCCGGTGGACGGTGATTCCGGCGACAGCGGAAAAAGCTCCAACTCATCATCCAGTGAACCGCCAAAATTGAAGAAAAGAGGCGAACCGGAACCGGAAGCCACACCGAAACCTTAGTAGCTCATAATTCATTTCAATCAAAAGCGGTTCTATAATAGACCGCTTTTTTCTTTTTTTGTGGGAAGATTAGTTGTCAGGATCGCCAGATTAGGAAAACTTCAACTGCTGGCGGAGGAGACGCAAATTTCTATTTAACTCCTCCTGTGTCTTCTTTCCTCTAATCCTTCCAGTTCTTCTTGATCCGTGGATAAATCTTTCTTCCACAGTTTGTGATTAAGATTGGATTAGGAACAGAAATAACCACTGAACAAGAAGAACAAACCGGAATAAAAGTAACCAACAAGAACTTAGGGGAACGAAACAGGTTTTTGGCATTAGCAAAACCTATTTCAACAGAATCTTAGTCTGGTTGAATCCTAGTTCATTTTTCCAATTTATCTTTTAGCCTCTCGATGTCTGTTCGATCAGAAGCCAGCCTAAGAGCTTTTTCCCAGGCTTCTTTGGCTAAACCTGCTTTTCCCTGCTTTTGATAAAGGTCGCCTAAGTGTTCCTGGATCGCTGCTGAACCGGTATCGATACGGGCGGCGTCTTTAAGAAATTTTTCGGCATCGGTCAACCTTCCGAGCTTGAAATATGCCCAACCGAGGCTGTCCAGGTATGAGGGGTTTGTCGGGTCGACCTTCAGGGCTTGCCTGATGAGATCGAGAGCTTCCTCAAAGTGCTCATCGCGCTCGAGAAGAAAATAACCGAGATTATTAAGAGCAATCGGATTTCCGGGAGTTTGTTTTAAAATGTCACGAAGCGTGGTTTCGGCTCCCTTAAAATCGCCGGACATTTGCTGTGCTGTCGCCAGGGTCAATCTGGCGATCTGCTTTCGCTCATTCCCGCGTGCAATGAGGAATGCTTGATTGGCTGCGTCGGCAGCCTCTTTGCCGCGGTTTGCCTGGCTGTAAAGATTGGAAATAAAAAGATAATTTGAAAATTCATCGTATCCGGGCAAAAAAGCCGATAGCGTATTCCTGCTGTTGGCAGAAGAGCCGGTAACGGGCACCGCCGGCTTTCTGCCTGCGAGACTTTTAATAAGAGTTACTGCCTCATCCACCTGGCCGGTTTCGGCCAACAACGTCGCCTCGAGGCGGATAAAGCCGTAGTCATCCGGGTATTTGATCCTGACCGCCCGAATCGACGCAAGTGCCTGCGGCTTATTGCCGGTTTCGCGGTAAAACGATATTAGCTGCCGGTCGGCGAAGAGATCGTCCTTGCCTAAAAGCTTTCTCGCACGGTCAATTACAAGTCGCACATCGTTCGGCCGATTCGAAAGCTTATGCGTTTGGATCATTTTTTCAAATACATGCATCACAAATTCGCGTTCATCGGCTGCAAGAGTCTGTGCGTGATGCACCCCGCGAATTTTCATAGCTTCTTCGTAAAACGTGATCGCCTCGCCGTAGCGGTCACCGCCGTTATAAAGATCGCCAAGCGTAACATGCAGTGCAGATGCACCGGCAAGATCCGAAGCCCTAAGCTTTTCCGCGGAGCCGCGCAATAGTTTTACAGCATCTTCCAAGTTTCCGGCACGTGCCAGAACCCTGGCAAGTAAATTGAGCAGGGGCATATTTCCCGGATTTATGAAGAAAGCCCGTTGAAGGGATTCAATCGCAACTCCGGCGGTAGGGCCGTCGGTAGATTCGACGGCCTCACGTAAAATATCAATTGCTTCCGCATTATCGGGATCGTCGGCTATCAAAACGGTGAGCGTTTCCACCGCTTCCTGAATACGGCCGGC
The DNA here is from genome assembly GCA_013695195.1 of Blastocatellia bacterium. Lineage (GTDB taxonomy): Bacteria > Acidobacteriota > Blastocatellia > Pyrinomonadales > Pyrinomonadaceae > OLB17. The sequence goes on from JACDAY010000388.1 coordinate 18,036, forward strand.
TTTAATAAGCGCTTCACCGAGTTTTAAATAAGCGCTTTCCGGCGCAAGGCTTTCCCGTCCTCCCATAACACGAGCGTAAAAATCTACGTCAGGTGGCGAGGCGGAACCCAGCCACTTTTTCAATGTACCGATTTGTTCGGCGGGCTTGCCCGTCTTTTCATAAAACGCACTTAAAAAAGCCCAACCTTCAGCATTTCGCGGGTCGAGACGCGTAACATGGTTCCATTCCGCAACAGCTTTAGTAGCAAAAACAGGATTAAAAACTCCGTCATTAAGAAAGCTTTTTATTGTGTAGAGGCGGGCAAGGAGGCGATGTCCGCCGAAATTATCGGGCTCGATCTTCGTAGCCATTGCCGCGAGACTGATTGCTTCTTCAATGTCTGAAGAACCGGCTCTTGTTTCCAATTCCGCGAGGGCAGTATAACCTTCGGCAAGCGACGGATTGAGATCAACAGCTTTTTGAAAGCCCTGTTTTGCTAATTTCAATGCGTTGGCTTTGCCGGCGTGCGATTGCAGACGTCCGGACATCCATAAGTTCCTTTGGGCTTCGAGTAATTTCGCGTAAGCTTGTTCACGGCGTTCGCGGGGCGGGTCTGGATTCAGCGCCAAATCTTTAAGATTCTTCTCAAGTAAAACTGAGATTTTTGGTGCGGGGCTCGGAATCGGTAAAGTTTGTGAACCCGCTAACTGAGCGGTGGAGATAACAGCGACAAATAGAAATATAATATGTCGTAAACTCATTAAAAATCCCTCAACACGCCTAGGTTTTATTTTAAAAGAAAAGCGGTTATCGTGAACCGCTTTTTAACTAGCTTTCATGTTGATCTACTGTTTTTGCTCGGGCTGTACAGACTGTGTCTGTACACCAGCCTGCTTCTGTGAAATCACAGTTGTGAGGGCGTTTGGAATCTGATTTTTGAGAATATCGCCTTCATTTAGGATGATCTGATCGATCAGCTCAAATTTCTCCTTGTCAAAATCATTTGTCATCAAAACACCGTCTTTATCGATAGTCATCGGATAAATACCAAACAACTGATTTTTGAAATTCTGAAAAAACGAAGCCGTTTCCGGCGGTAAAACTTTCATCCGCTCCGGATTAGGTTCGGGAATGCTCGCCCCGATCAATCCAAGTTGCTCCTTTGATTTTTCAACATAATCGCTGTTTGGAAAATCGCGGACGATCCGCTGAAAATATCGGGCGGCCTGGTCTGTCTCTTCCTCAACAAGATAAGTGTTTGCCAATTTGTAAAGCGCTTCATCCTGAAAACTGAAGTTCGGGTATTTATCCAGGATCTCGCGATAACGCGATTGAGCGCCTTTCAATCCGCCTTTTTTCTGATCCACCGATTGCCCGTAATAATAATTTGCGATCAGCAAATTGTGAAGCCCCAGATTGTCCTGCACCTGCAAAAGACGCTTATCAGCCTCGCCGCGCAATGCCGAATCTGGATATTGCTGCAAAAGTGCCTTTAAACGGACTTCGGCTCGCTTGGCGCGTGTCGCATCGCGGTCGGGCAGTCCGATCTGCCTCATTTCGGATTCACCTATTTTCAATACGACGCGGTCGGCCAAAGCATGCGTCGGGAAAAACGTCAGCCAATCCTGATAAGAAGCTATCGCCTGTATCAGGCTGCTGGTCGAGCCTTCCAAAAAGAAGGAATCTGCCACGGCGAGTTTTGACATTGGCAAATAAGGCGAATCGGGATAGGTAGTGATGATCGTCTGAAATAGAAGCCGGCCGACATCGTAATTTCTTTTTCGGACTTCGCGGGTTGCGACGATGAACAATTCGCGGTCGCGACCGGGCGTAACAGAGCCGATCAATTCGTCAAATTCTTCGTTTCCGCCCTTGCCGAAAATCCAGAGGAATTTGCCTTTTTTCTTTATTTCACGGGCCTTTCCGACATTCGACTCAGGATTTGCACGGGCGGCCGCGGTCTCTACAAGCACGGCGTCGGCACGGGTTTGCAGATCAGCTACGGAGATCTCGAGCTGATCGATCTCGCTCGCTTCGTATTTTTCGGAGCGTTCCAGCTTTCCCCGAATACCGTTTATTTCGGATTGAAGATCCGAAGCTTCCTTTTCAATCGAACGAAGCCGGGCAATGGGCGTGTCCGGCTTACCCTTGTCGTCTTTGGCTGCTTTGTCGTCTTTGTTTTCCTGCCTCAAAACAGATGCCGAGCTGCCAGCCGAGCGTCTGATAGTTTCAAGTTTTTGCCTCATAACCTCCAGCCGCTGCGACGGCGAACCGTCGCCAGGCTTGGTTTGAGCAAAACCTGTTACACAAAGGCCCAGCATTACTGCCATTGCCAAAATTCCCGCTTTATTCTTTAATAAAAACATAATTCCTCGTTGATGGATTTTAAGTTCCCCAGTCATATCGCATTCGTCATTAGATCGAATTTGTTATCTTTTCCGCTTTTCTTGTTTCGTGTTTTTCGTGGATACTCTTCTCCGTACGGAAAATTTATCCACGAAAAAAATCAAAAAGATCAAATAAAGAACCTAGACCCAGACTGTTCCTTTTTCAAGCAATTGCCTTACCGATTCCGCCGGATTCTCTTTACCGTAAATTGCCGAGCCTGCAATCACAATATCGACGCCGGCTTCGACGACCACCATTATGTTTCCTTCGTCTATGCCTCCGTCGATCTCGATTTTGGTTTTTAAGCCGCGTCCGTCGATCATATGTTTCAAGCGGCGGACTTTATCGGTAGAAGTCGGAATATAAGCCTGGCCGCCGAATCCGGGATTAACAGACATAAGCAAAATGAAATCCGCATATGGCAAAGCTTCTTCCAATGCAACCAGCGGCGTCGCCGGGTTGATTGCAATTCCCGCCTTTGCGCCGGCATCTCGAATGGCTGTCAAAGTCCGCTGAAGATGAACGTCCGCCTCGACATGCACCGACACCATGTCCGCGCCGGCCTTTACAAACTCCACAGCATAACGGCCGGGTTCTTGTATCATCAAATGACAATCGATCGTCATTTTCGTCGCCTTTCTGAGCGATTTGACGACCGGAAGCCCGATCGTGATATTCGGCACGAAATGGCCATCCATCACATCAACGTGGAGAATGGTTGCTCCCGCGTTTTCAACAGCAATGATCTCTTCCGCTAATCTTGTAAAATCCGCCGACAAAATCGAGGGTGCAATTTCAAACATTCGATAATTTCTTCCACTTTGTTGCCAAATTTACGGATTCAGTTGCACCTCGAGCGCTTCGGTTTTATTGTATCCGGGGGCGTGGTTGTTCGCCGGTGCTGGGTTTTGCCGGTGCTTTTTGCGGCTTAATCGCAGGGCCAATTGAAGTATTTTTATTATTCTTATCGGCCGGTTTGACTCCAGGCGCGGGATCCTTCTTGTCCGCATCGCCGGGTTTTGCATCGGAGCTGTCATTTGAGTCGGAGTTAGAATCGGACTCATTCGCGATCACATCTCTTGTCGTCTCTGCCTTTTTCTTCGCATTAGAGTTAGAATTTGCTTTGGGTTTCTTTGGTTTGTCGGAGATCATTTCCTCGATCTTTTTAGTATCATCAGATTCGATATCCTTAATTAGAGATTTTGGTGTTTCATCACCTACGAGACCGGCCTTGCTTACGACAACCAGGATCAACTGGCCCGTTTTGACAGTCTCACCGGCTTTCGGAAGCTGTTCGAGAACGGTGTTCATCTTCTCGGTGCTCGGCCGGTCGGCACGTTTTTTTATTTTCAGGCCAAGGCCCGCAAGCTCCTTTTCGCTTTCCACAAAGTCTTTCCCGGTGATCTCGGGAACCTTGATCTCCTCGCCGGAGAGCGACATATAAACGACACCCGCCATTCCACCGAGAAACGCCGCCAAAAGCACAACTACGGAAATCAGTTTGCCTATCGCTGAAATACCTGAATTAATTATATTCATGTTTATTACTCAGAAAAGAATACACAAAAGTTTAACATTTCCCGTTAGTAGAACAAACTTAAGTTTGATGAACTTTTTCAAAAGCGGCGATAAAAAAGCCGTCCATATTGTCGCGATGCGGCAGCGTCTGTGCAAAACCATCGGCGTTCATAAAACGTTCGGGAACCCGTGGTTTTATCATCGAAAATCGCGGATTATCGGCGATAAACTTTTCGCAAATCTGTTCGTTTTCTTCCGTTTCAAGCGAACAAGTCGAATAAATAAGCCTTCCGCCCTGTTTCACTGCCTTTGATGCGTTTTGAAGAAGTGTTAGTTGTTTTTGAGATAACCCGGCAAGATCCGACGGCTTCAGTGAATATCGTATTTCAGGATTATGCCTTATCGTGCCCGTGCCGGAACAAGGCGCGTCAAGCAGAACAACATCGAAACTCTCATTGGCAAAAGGCAGCTCACTTTCAGCGTCATACTGTAAAACATTTACAAAACCGACGCCCTGATTTCGGCAATTGTCGCGTAGAAAACTCGCGCGGGGCCAATGTAAATCTCCTGCAACTACTGTTTCAGTTTTCATCATTTCGCGTGCCGCAATTAAAGTCGTTTTACTTCCAGGCGCAGCACAGACATCGAGGAACTTATCGCCACTCCTAATATCGATTGAGACCGCCACCATCTGCGAAGCCTCATCCTGAAAGTATATTTCGCCATTTTCAACAAGATCGAGCAGTTCGGTGTCGATTCCGTCAGCGATGAAACAGTCCTCAACAAACTCGGACATTTTCACCACGCTAACGGTTTTCTGTTCATTACAGTTGTTAAGGAATTTTTCCCGTATCTTCTGTGAACTCCGGGCAGTAAACCGGAAAGTGATTTCTGAAATTTCGTTGTTGGAATGCGCGAGCCTTTCGGTTTCCGCTACGCCGAACCGTCCGATCCATTTTTCGATCAGCCAGCGCGGATGTGAGGCCTCGACGGAAATCCGTTCAATATCGTCTGCGTATTCACACGAAATATTTTCACGGGTCGCCCGTCTCAAAATCGCGTTTACAAAGCCTTTTGCCGAGGTCTTTTTCGCGTATTGAACAAGATTCACACTATCGTTTATCGCCGAATAGTCCGGGATCCTGTCGAGGAAAAGCAGCTGATAAAGGCCTATACGCAACGCGATCCTGACCGCCGGATCGATTTTTTTTCCTTTGCCGAAATTCCCGATTACACTGTCAAGATACATCTGTTTTCGCAAAATTCCCAGCGTGAGCTGATGGCAAAGAGCGCGGTCCGGGGGCGATAGGATGGTTGCGTACAGCGGCAATAGCACGGATGAAAACGCCGTTTCACTCTCGATTTTCGATAATATCTCGAAAGCTGCAATTCGCGCCGGTGATATTTTCATAACTGTCCGACAAACATAGTTTGCCGCCCGCGCTCGATTATACATCTCCCGCGACAAACTAAAGTTTGCCGGACTTTTTATTCTGTGAATAATCCGGCCCGGTTCCCTTTTCCAGCTTTTCATCGACGGTGCGCCGCTCGTCGAAAACAAAACATTCGCCTTCCCAAAGCTGCTCTTTTTTCGGAATTTCCTCCAGGTATTTCAGAATCCCGCCATCGAGTTGGAAAACTTCTGAAAATCCCAAACCTTTTAGATAAGGCGCAAATTTTTCGCAACGTATGCCGCCGGTGCAGAACATTGCGACTTTTTTGTGTTTCTTCGGATCTAGATTCGCTGTTACGAACGCGGGCAGATCGCTGAATTTTTCCGTTTTTGGATTAACCGCCGAGCGAAATGTGCCGTTCTGAAATTCGTAATCGTTGCGGACATCGAGCAGATACACGTCAGGATCGCTGACTATTGTGTTCCAATCACGTGGTTTTACGTGTGTGCCGCGGCCTTTGGCAATATCGACTTTCTTTTTTAGAGTTACGATCTCGGGCTTGATCTTTACATCGATTTTGCGGAATGGTGCATAAGCGTGGAAAGTTGATTTATAAACGATATGTGTACTCAAAATTATCCCCGCAGCCTGGACAAATTGAAGTATATTTTGCGGCTCGCCGCTTACCGCTGCATTAAATCCTTCCGTTGCGAGAATTATTGTGCCGCTAATCGAAAATTCGCGCATTACGGCGGTTAGAGCGTTTTTTTTCTCATCCAGGAAGCTTTCGGCTTCCATATTTTTGAACTCGTAAAATGAAATTATTTGATATCGGTTTTGCATCGCCGGATTTGATTATATAAATTTCCTAATATTATGATAAATTGGTCAAGGCGGCGCCACGTTAGTGTGAAGGGCGGCCGGTCAAAAAATCGAATTAGAATTTTTGACAATTATACCTTACAATAAATCGGCAGCCAGGGGTGTGGACTATGTCAAAAACCATTTTAATCGTTGAGGACTATGAAGATTCGCGAATGATGATGAAGGCAATGCTGCAAATGTACGGTTATGGAGTTCTGGAAGCCGTGGACGGTCGCGAGGCTATCGAAATGGCCAGGGAACATCACCCGGAACTAATCTTTATGGATCTTGCCATGCCCGAAGTCGACGGCATAACTGCTACTGAAGAAATACGATCTTTCGACGGTTTTGCCAATACCCCGATCATCGCGCTTACGGCATACGGCGATTTACGAGGTAAAGAAGCTATGGAGGCCGGGTGCGACGAGGTGATCTCAAAACCTATGAATTTCGACCGTCTTCAGCCGCTTTTGGAAAAATATTTAAATGGAGCCTAAACTTTGATAAGAAGCTATTGAATTGTCGTTACGACTCCTGCTTTACAATCCGCCAAATTTTTCGCCGATTTGTAACTTGATTCCATTCAAAAAATCCCGCGTCGCTAACCTCTGTTTTCCTTCAATTTGTAATTCTTCGATCTTTAGCAAAGTTCCTTGACCGCACGATACGATCAAACAATCGCCGTTTGCTTCCAAAACTTCCCTTTCTCTCGATTCTCGAAACTCAGAATCCGAAACGGACACTGCCTTCCAGATAGTCAATTTCTGCCCTTTATAATGTGTGAATGAGGACGGAAAGGGTTGAAAACCCCGCACGCGGTTCGATATCTCCATTGCTGTCCTTTCCCAGTTTATCAGCCCGTCTCCGCGTTTCATTATCGGAGCATGCGTCGCAGCATCGTCATTCTGCGGACGGCCGGTAAGTCCGTCGTAACTTTCTAGAGTTTCTGATAGCAGATCGGCTCCGATCAACGACAACCTCTCCATTAAATCGATCGCCGTTTCATCCTTTCCGATCCCCGTTTCACGCATCATTAAAATATCCCCGGTGTCGAGGCCGGCATCCATTCGCATTGTGGTTACGCCTGTCCTGGATTCGCCATTTACGATCGCCCAATTCACGGGTGCGGCCCCTCGATATTTCGGCAGGAGAGAAAAATGAACATTGATAGCGCCTTTCGAAAACGCGTTTAAAAACCCTTCCGGCAGAATACGGCCGTAAGCAACAACGACCGCGACATCGGCATCGTTCGTTTTGAATTCTTCCAGCGCTTCCGTAGTTTTGATCTTTATCGGCTGAAAAACTGGTAAATTGTGCTTTAGAGCAAATTCTTTGACGGGTGAATAAGCGATCTTGTTGCCGCGACCGGCCGGTCTGTCCGGCTGCGTATAGACCGCGACTACTTCGTGAAGGTCGCGCAAAATTCTCTCAAGCGAAGGAACGGCTGCCATCGGCGTACCCATAAAAACGATCTTCATCGACAACAATCTTAATAACTTCTACGCCGAAAAGAAAATGGCTTCAAGGTCGGTCGGCAGGCCGTTTCTGGTTAAACATCAGGCAAAAGCTCTAATATCCGCAACGATAGTTGTAAGATTCGCGAACCTTTGCCCATTTACCGGCTTCCCGGCGGTAAACGCTGAAATTTCGTCCTTCGAAAGCTTGCGTCGTCGTAAATAGTTCCGCGACGCCGTCTCCGTCATAGTCGAGGTAGTCCAAAAGCAATTCATGATAAACGCCGTCGTCGAGATCTTTCGCTTCTCCACTCATTATATTTTCGGGCGTGTAATTCACAAACTCGCTAAGCTCGAATGAATAAGTGCCTTCAACGTTCTGAGTAGCAATAAAGAACAAAGTGGCCCTATCTGTTGGCTTGGGAGCGATCCAAAACGACCCGACAAGCTCAACCTTGCCGTCGCGATCCACATCGATTGCCGTAAGGTTATGATATCGAAGCTGTTTCAAAGAAGCTGCCGGAACTTTCTGTTTCGTGAATTCCGCTCGGACAAGCCTCTCAGCCTCGTTTCGTTCGTTTGCCGTCGGCAATCGACGCACACCAGGAGATTTAGCTTTTATCGGCGTGTTCGTTGCCAATGCCATCACAAAACCCTTAAGCTTCGCCCTCGTCGAATTTGCCGAGATCTGAGCTGAAACTCCGCTGCATTCACCACTCGCCGACTTTACTACGTTTATCGTTCCGATCTGAACACCTCCGAAAACCAGGCTATATTTATTTCCGGGTTTGAAATACAAATCAGAAAACGTTTTGTTTTTGTAAGTTTCGTCATGCTCCGAAGAATCGACAAGCTTACCGTCGGAAATAGCGACAACAGGCTCAATCGTAGTGCCGTCCCCGGTCACCGCAAAGATCATCGATCTTACCGGTATCGAGGGTTTTGGCTGAGGCTTCAGTTTTGCCTTTTGCGAAAAAACAAAAGAAGTCAAAAAAACGAACAGCATTATCGCAATAACCAACGGTTTTGAATCAATTTTGCCCGAAGCGATCATGGGTAACTATACCTTCTGCGACACCATCTTTCCCTGCATAAACTGCAGCAGATATTCGCGGCCGCCCGCTTTCGAATCGGTGCCGCTCATGTTGAAGCCGCCGAATGGATGCGCGCCGACCAGGGCTCCGGTGCATTTACGATTCAAGTAGAGATTTCCGACGTGGAATTCGCGTCGGGCCTTTTCCAGGTTTCCCTGGTTTGTCGAATAAACCGCTCCCGTGAGGCCGAATTCGGTATCGTTAGCAATCTCCAGAGCGTGATCGAAATCGCGTGCTTTTATAACGGCCAGAACGGGTGCAAATATCTCTTCTTGCTCGATGGTTGCTCCGGGCTCGACATTGGCGATCACTGTCGGCTGGATATAAAACCCTTTGGATTCATCGCCGCCGCCGCCCGTCAACACGCTGCCGCCTTCTTCGATGCCTTTTTGAATGTAGTCTATTGTCGTATCGAACGAGCGTTTATTTATGACAGCGGCTACGTTCGTGTCGCTTTCGGTCGGCATGCCAATTTTTAAGGTTTCAGTTATCGCGACCACCCTTTCCATTAGTTCATCATGAACCTTTTCATCGACTATCAGACGCGAGCAGGCCGAACACTTTTGTCCCTGAAATCCAAAAGCCGCCGCGACAGCGCCGCTTGCCGCCGCATCCAAATCGGCATCGTCGGCCACGACAATCGCATCTTTACCGCCCATTTCCGCGACGACGCGTTTAATCCAGATCTGGCCGTCTCGTGCCTTTGCTGCTTCTTCATTAATGTGAAGGCCGACGCCTTTGGAGCCCGTAAATGAGATAAAACGTGTCTTTGGATGTGTAACCATCGCTTCGCCTGTTTTAGCGCTGCCGGTTAGAAAATTGATGACACCGGCGGGAAGTACTGCCTCCTCAACAATTTCTATAAACTTCGCAGCAATTGTCGGGGAATCAGAAGACGGTTTTAGAACGACTGTGTTTCCGGTGACAACGGCGGCCATCGTCATTCCCGCCATAATAGCGAGCGGGAAATTCCACGGCGGAATTACTGCGCCAACGCCGAGCGGGATGTATTCGAGCCGGTTGTCTTCGCCCTCGACCTTCGTGATGGGCTGCTTTTCGGCCCAACGCAGCATTTCGCGGCCATAAAACTCGAGAAAATCGATAGCCTCGGCCGTGTCGCCGTCGGCTTCGGCCCACGTTTTCGCGACTTCGAAAACCATCCATGCCGAAAGTTCGTGCTTTCGTGAGCGCATTATATCCGCTATCTTGAAAAGATATTC